>NZ_JBGQQY010000031.1:0-23921 GCF_045528545.1 Ruoffia sp. FAM 26254 | reverse complement strand
GATTCACCGCGGCTTCCAACAAGCTGAAGCAGAGCTAGAAAAAATGTTTGAAAGATTAACAAATTAATAAATCGATTTTATAGAAGGAGTACTTCATTTACACATAATTATTGACACTCCCAGAGTTCCAAAAAAATAATGACGAAAGTTTAATACAATTAATGTATAGTTAATATATTTATTCTATACTTTATTTCTAATCGTGTTAAAATATACTTCGTTACTGAGAAAGCGAGGTGCTGATGAATGTGTGATTTATTATATAACGTCAAACAATTATTGAATGAATGGCCCGAATGGTTTAAGAGTAAGCGTATTTTACTTGCCGTCTCTGGAGGCATAGATTCAATGGTATTATTGACAATCATGCTTCAAATAAATGAACAATTACCAAAAGAAGAAAGAAAAGAAATAATTGTTGCCCACTTTAATCATCGATTAAGAGAAGAAAGTGACCAAGATGCCCAATTGGTAAAAGAGTACGCCCAAAAGTATAAGTTAACTTACTTTATTAGTCACTGGGACAAACCAGCTTCAGTGAATGTTGAAGCCAATGCGAGAGATGCTCGTTACCAATTCTTTGGAGATATCATGGTTAAGACAAATAGCGATACCTTAATGACAGCACATCATTTGAATGATTTAGGTGAAACCGTATTAATGCGTTTAATCCGAGGGACTTCCTTACGAGGTGTTCGCGGAATTCGCTCTAACTACCAACGTATATTGACTACTTCGACGAAATATTCGAAGTCTGTTCGTGTCTTAAGACCACTAAGTTCAACTAAAAAGGAAAAAATCATTGAATATGCTAAAGAACATCATATCCCTTATAATGAAGATCAAACGAATACGGATATGACTTATATGCGTAATCGTATGAGATATAAGATGTTGCCTTTTTTTGAAGAAGAAAATCCGCAGTTCTTATCTAATTTACTTCTTCTATCACAGCAGTTGGAGGCAAGCTATGATGCGCACTTCAAGCAGTATTTACAGAAAGAACCCGAACTGTTGATGCAATTGTCACAGGGACGATGGCTTTTATATGTCCCTAAGTTTCTAGAATTATCTGAGGATTTAATGCAAGTATACTTAGCTATTTTTTTGGAAGAAAGACTAATTCACCAAATTCAAACTTATAATAAAGCGGCTGTTAAGCAATTAGAACAACTCATTAGACAAACAGATGCTCCGAATATGTTGATTAATATAGCGAATAACTGGGTGGCATTAAGAGAATACGATTATATTTGGATACAACCTCAAGATTACGACAGTGAAGTAGCTAAGCAAAGTGAGATTAAGATTGAGCAGTTTAATCACTGGTACGAATTGAGTGAGAAAGAATTAGCGGGTGTATTTGATATTGATGCGATTGCGACAGATTTAAAGAAAAATCTGTATGTTGAAATACCTTTATCTTTAGCTGAAGGAAGACCAAGTATAACATTACGCCATCGAAAGAATGGAGACACGTTAACTTTGCGTCGACCGGATGGAACAAGTTATCATAAGAAAGTATCACGAATCATGATCGATCAAAAAATACCAAAATCAAAACGTGAAGATTATTGGGTTATTGAAAATAGTGAAGGGACGATACTAGGAATGTTGCCACCGATTAGTAAGGATAAAACTTACATTAATTTGGAAGAAAAGCAAACTCATGTATTTATATATCAAAAAAGCGAGAATATTTCTTGAAATTATGGTAACATTTACTTCATAACATCAATAATATGACGCTTTCGCTTTTATTTATAAGTAGAAGGATGAGAATCGGCGTTAAGAATAGATGATAATACAAAATAAAGGAGAAACTAAATGTTAGAACAAGACATAAAAGAAGTATTAGTAACCCGCGAGGAGATTCAAGAAACTGTGAATCGCTTAGGTGAACAGTTAACGAAAGAATATAAAGACAAAGAGGTTGTAGTTGTTGGAATACTACGTGGGGCTTCAATTTTTATGGCAGATATTGTTCGAGCAATGGATGTCTATTTAGAGATTGATTTCATGGATGTATCAAGTTACGGTGATGCATTTGAATCTTCTGGAGAAGTAAAAATCATTAAAGATTTAGACACACATCTAGAAGGACGTCACGTTCTAGTCGTGGAAGACATTATCGACACAGGTCGCACATTGAAGTACTTAGTGGATTTATTCAAATATCGTAAAGCTGCATCTGTTCAAGTATGTACGTTATTAGATAAACCAGAGCGCCGCGTAATGAAAGATATTATTCCAGATTACGTAGGCTTAGAGGTACCAGACGAATTCGTGGTTGGATACGGTCTTGACTTTGAACAAAAATATCGTAACTTACCATACATCGGTGTACTAAAACCTGAGATTTATCAATAATTTTAAATTCAATGAAAAAGCAATATTGTAGTGTAAATCCGCTCAATTATGCTATTATAACTAAGATACATAATAATATGTATGCAAGGAGGAGATAGATAAATGAATAATCGAAATCCAAACCCGAATCGTAATTTCTTTCGGGGAACTTTACCCTACATCCTAATATTTTTAGCGATTATTGGTATGTTTCAAGTATTCTCAGGTAACCTAGGTTATGCTGGGCAAACTGAAGAGATATCATCGTCTGAATTTATGAGTGAATTAGAAAGTGGAAACATTGAAACTTTTGAAATTCAAATCGGATCTGGGGCGTATTCAGTTCGTGGGGAATACCGAACGCCTAATGAAACTGTTGAGCAAGAGGAAGATAACTTTTTACAAGTTATACAAGGATCTAATGAAGTAAGTTTATTTGAAACAACTATTTTAGGTAATGATGCAACGTTGAATATGGTGACGGATGTTGCTTTAGAGAATGATACTACAATTCAAACAATTCCGGAATCAAGTGCAGGATTATGGTTAAGTTTCTTACCATTCTTAATCTTATTAATCCCGACATTCTTCTTAATTTATTCAATGACTCAACAAGGTTCTGCCGGCGGAAAAGGCGTGATGAACTTTGGAAAATCTAAATCAAAAGACGTTTCAAAACAAAAAGTCAAAGTACGTTTCTCTGATGTTGCAGGTGCAGAAGAAGAGAAACAAGAATTAGTTGAAGTGGTTGAGTTCTTAAAAGATCCAGATCGCTTTACAAAGTTAGGTGCGCGTATACCCGCTGGTGTTCTTTTAGAAGGGCCTCCTGGTACTGGTAAAACGTTACTAGCTAAAGCTGTTGCTGGTGAAGCAGGCGTTCCATTCTACAGTATCTCAGGTTCTGAATTCGTTGAGATGTTTGTCGGTGTTGGGGCGAGTCGTGTAAGAGACTTATTCGAAAATGCTAAGAAAAATGCACCATCGATTATCTTCATTGATGAGATTGATGCCGTAGGTCGTCAACGTGGAGCTGGTATGGGTGGAGGACACGATGAACGTGAACAAACACTTAACCAATTACTTGTTGAGATGGATGGTTTCGAAGGTAACGAAGGTATTATCGTTATGGCTGCAACTAACCGTTCTGATGTTTTAGACCCTGCTTTACTGCGTCCGGGTCGTTTTGATAGACAAATTCTAGTTGGTAACCCTGATGTTAAAGGGCGTGAAGAAATCTTATTAGTTCACTCACGTAACAAGCAATTAGCTAATGATGTAGATTTAAAAGTAATCGCACAACAAACACCAGGTTTCTCTGGTGCGGATTTAGAAAACTTACTAAACGAAGCGGCTTTAATTGCTGCTCGTGTTGATCATACATCTATCCATGCAGAAGATATTGATGAAGCACATGACCGTGTCATTGCTGGACCAGCTAAAACAAACCGTGAAATGTCAGTGAAACAACGCGAAACCGTTGCTTATCACGAAGCAGGACACACAATTGTTGGTATGGTATTAAGCGATGCGCGTGTCGTTCATAAAGTAACAATCGTTCCTCGTGGACGTGCAGGTGGATATGCAATTATGCTTCCTAAAGAAGATCAATATATCATTACTGAGAAAGAATTATACGAACAAGTTGTTGGTTTACTTGGAGGACGTGCTGCTGAAGAGATTGTGTTTAATCACCAATCAACTGGGGCAAGTAATGACTTCCAACAAGCGACTCAAATTGTTCGTTCAATGATTACAGAATATGGTATGTCTGAAAAATTAGGAACTGTTCAATATGAAGGGAATCAAAAACCTTTTGCTGGCCGTCAATATGGTCAAAGTGTGACATATTCTGAACAAATTGCTTATGAAATCGACTCAGAAATTCGTCGTATTACAGACAAAGCGTTAACTGATGCACATAATATTATTAATGAACACCGTGAACAGTTGAATACTATTGCTGAAAAGTTATTAGAAATCGAAACATTAGATCAAAGAGCGATCAAATCTTTATTCGAAACAGGCGAAATGCCTGCGCCTGAAGATACAGATTCAAAGGATAAACCAGAATTACCAGATGAACCTGATAGCTTCAAAGATGCGAAAGAAAAAGCAAAAGATGATGAAAATCATTCAGATGTTTATGATCGTGCTGAAGAAGAGACAACTTATGTTGAACCAGATGAAGTACCATCTGATGACACAGAAGAAAGAAATTCTCACATTAATCAAGACAGAGATTTATAATTCATGAAAGAAATCGATTATCCATTTTGGATAGTCGATTTTTTTGTTTTTTCAATTTAGAAATATGTTAATAAAAAGACTGATATGTTGGGGTTTCTAACGAAAGAATGTGGGGAAATTGAGAGTGAAACACATATAAAAATTTATAATAAGCAATAAAACACTAGACAAATCGATTATCTTTAGTAAAATGAAAGTAACAAAAAATGATAGCGTTTACAAATTTAAAGTCTAAGGAGAATAAGACAATGAATTTGGATTGGATAAAAACGCGTGCGATTGACACACCTGACAAGGTGGCTGTAATTGATCCTATTAAACAAACGGAATTTACTTATGAACAACTAAATCAACGTGCTGAAATGTTAGCACGACATTTAGTGGAGAATGAAGGAGTTAAACGAGGAGACCGTATTGGTACCTTTGTCCCGAATGATATTGCCATTATTGATTTTCTGTTGGCTGCGATAAAAATTGGGGCTGTTTTTGTTCCACTTAATTGGAGATTAAAACCGATCGAAATTGGAAAAGTAGTTAAAGATGCTGGTTTAGAATATATCGTTTACGCAACTAATCATCTTGAACGACTGACTGAAGTTCCGCAGGAATTTATTAAATACAATGTTGATGGACCGGAATATAATGAAATCGTGAATCTTGAGAATTATACACCATTTGAGAGTGTTAATTTAGACTTACAAGATATCGCTATGTTAATTTATACAAGTGGATCAACAGGGAGACCTAAAGGTGTTATACACACGCATGAAAGTTATTTAAATAATAGTTTTAATCAAAACTTATCTTGGAATATGACGAGTGATTGGAAAACAATTGCGAGTGCGCCTATGTTCCATATCTTAGGTTTTATTGATATTGTTATCCCAATGTTAATGGTAGGTGGAACGGTTGTATTAGAAAGATACTTCAATCATGAGACGATTAATGATTGGATTGTAAAGTATGAACCGACGGTTTTAGTTTTAATTCCAACGATGTATTATGCAATTATTGCTCATCCGGAATTTAAACCTGAGAATGTTATGAATATTGAGTTGCTTGTGTCAGGAGGATCACCGCCATTACCAGCGGTACAAAAAGTATTCCAACAAATGGGTAAAATTATAATTAATGCCTATGGTTTAACTGAAGCACCATTATTAACATTTAATAAATACGAATACGCGGTGAACAACCCACAATCTATTGGTCAAGCGCTAATGTTTGTCGATGCGAAAATTGTCAATGAAGATTTAGAGGAAGTTCCAGTGGGAGACATTGGTGAATTAATCGTTAAAGGTAAAAATGTTACCCCAGGCTATTGGAATTTACCAGAAGAGAATGAAAAAGCCTTTCATAATGGCTTCTTTAGAACCGGAGACATGGGCTTTATTAATGAATTAGGTGAAATAACGATTGTTAACCGCCTGAAAGAATTAATTATTACAGGTGGAGAAAACGTGCTACCATCAGAAGTCGAAGCTATTCTAAGTCAACATCCTCTCATTCGTTCAGCAATTGTCTTAGGATATGAACATCCTAAATTTGGTGAATCTGTATCTGCGGCTATCATGCTGAATAAAGAAGCCCTCGGTTCAGATAATTACAGAGAAGTCTTAGATGAATACTGCTTGAAAAACCTTGCAGGTTATAAAGTACCAAAACTATACTTAGAGATTGATGAAATTCCAGTAAACTCTGTTGGAAAGCCAGATCGTCTAGAACTAGGGAAGATGATGAATGACTATGCAAAATCAACAATAACTGATGAATTGAATATTTAAGGTTGAAGTCCCGGCTGAATAGTCGGGATTTTTTTATGCTGTCTATTAAGTTTACATAATACACAATGATAAACTTCCGCTCAGGACAGCCGTTTACCCATGTAGTTCTTATGAAAGTTATTAGTTGTGCTAATAACTCAACCGTTTAAATGAGCAAAAATAATAATACGCTTCTTTATTAAGCATTCTAATGTATAAGATAAGGTTCCGTTATTTCACGGGGTCTAATTAACAGCGTATTATATGAATTGTAAACGTTATCATTTTTGTGTAAGTAATACATGTTATTGAAAATTTTAGGAGGCAATTAAAAATGGACAACAGAAAAGAAGTATTAAAACAATTATTCCCTGAGGATATTTTAAACATTAGCGAAGGTTTAACAGATGGAGAAGTTGAGTTTTTAAGACAGTTAGTGGAGCTGCTAGAAACAAAGTATCGTCCAGTAGTTAATCAAGCTTGGGTTGATGCTGAAGTGCCAGAAGGATTTTTTGAAGATATCGGTAAATTAGGATACTATACAAACCCCTTATTATTCGAAGGGCGAGAAGGTAAGAAACAAACGAGTCAATTATTCCAATTTTTCTTCGCCTTTGCTATGTCGAGATTCGACGTATCATTAAACACTTTAATGGGAGTTCACTCAGGATTAGGGTTTAATTCTTTCTTATTTGGAGGTAGTCCAGAGCAAGTTCAAAAATATGTCCCTAAATTAGCGAGTCATGAATTACGTACTTGCTTCGCTTTAACAGAACCTGATCATGGATCTGACGTTGCGTGGGGTTTAGATACGACAGCACGTCGTGAAGGTGACAAATGGATTCTTAATGGAGCTAAACGTTGGATTGGTGGGGCATCAGTCGCTGACTTAATCCCAGTTTATGCAAGAGACGAAGAAACAAACAAACCAAAATGCTTTATCGTCAAAGCAGGTCAAGAAGGATTAGATATTGACGTTATTGAAAATAAAATTGCACTTCGTATTGTACCAAACGCAAATATTCACTTAAAAGATGTCGTAGTTGATGAAAGTGATCGTCTACAAAACATCAATAGTTTCAAGGATATTGCTAAAGTTCTTTACTCAACTCGTGCAGGCGTAGCTTTCATGGCGACAGGAGCGATGGCAGGTGCACTTCAAGCAACCCTTAAATATGTAACTGAACGTAAACAATTTGGAAAAGACATCTCAAATTACCAATTAGTTCAAGAGAAATTAGCGATGATGCAAGCAAACGTAACATCTGCAATGGCCCTTTGTTCACAAATTGCTCGCCAACAAGAGAATGGTGACTACAATGAAATCGTTACTTCAGTAGGTAAGATGATTAATGCTCTTCGCTTACGTGAGACTGTAGCAATGGGTCGTGGAATTTGTGGGGGGAACGGAATTGTTGTCGATTACGATATCGCAAGATTCTTCTCTGATGCAGAAGCTGTTTATACATATGAGGGTACACACGAAATTAATGCCTTAGTAATTGGACGAGCAATGACTGGACAATCAGCATTTAACTAATATTTATCAAGTGACAGTCATTTCCAAACAAATTTGGAAATGGCTGAGTCACTTTTAAAGTAAAACGATATATTTTGGAGGGAAATAATAATGACAATTAGAAAAGCAACCGTATTAGGTGCAGGTGTCATGGGAAGTCAAATTGCAGCCCTACTTGTAAATGCAGGGATTAAAGTGCAATTATTAGACGTTGTAATTGACGAAGAAGATCGTAATAAACTATCTAAAGCGGGTTATGACAGAATTACAAACAAAAAGAAATCGATGTTATATGATTTAAATTTCGAAGGGAACTTATCTTATGGAAATTTTGCTGATGATTTAGTGGAACCATCAGATTCAGATATCTTTATTGAAGCTGTTAAAGAAGATATTAAAATCAAGCACGATATTTGGACAAAGATTAAACAGGTCGCTAAAGAAGAAGCAATTCTAGCAACAAATACATCTGGAATCCCAATTGAAGCAATTGCTAAAGTGTTCGAAAGCGGCGAACAAGAACGTTTCTTAGGGATGCATTTCTTCAATCCACCGCGCTATATGAAATTATTAGAAATTATTCCAACGAAGAATACATCTGAAGAAACGGTAGAAGTAGTTAAACAATTCTCAGAAGATGTCTTAGGAAAGGGTGTTGTGATTGCTAATGATGTCCCAGCCTTTATCGCCAATAGAACAGGAACACATGCGATGGCAGACATTATGTACCGTGCAGAGCGTAACGGCTTATCAATTGTTGAGGTGGATGCTTTAACAGGTAAAGCAATTGGAAGACCTCGAACAGGAACTTATGGTTTATCAGACTTAGTCGGAAATGATATTGCTGCCTTTGTTGTAGGTGGATTAATGAAAGATCCTAGTGAGCAACCTTACTTCAACAATTCATCGCTTTTACCAAAACTATTAGAAAAAGGAGCTTTGGGAAATAAAGCAGGTTATGGATTCTACAAAAAAGAAGGACGTAAACGTCTAGTATTAGATCCCGAAACTATGGAGTACGTCGAGCCAAGCAAACCTCAATTAGAAATATTATCTCATTTTGGACGTGACTTAAAAGAAAACTTAGATGTTATCTTTAATGCAGAAGACAAAGCGGGTAAATTCTTATGGAAAACTTTGAGAAGCACATTTTTCTATGCGGCAAATAATGTTCCTAAAGCGGCAAAAGATTATAAAGACATTGATCGTGCAATGGTTTGGGGCTTTAACTGGAAAGTCGGACCTTTCCAACTGTGGGATTTAATGGGCTTTGACCGTGTGAAAGAAAGAATCCAAGCAGAAGTAGGGGAATTACCTGAATGGGTAGCAAATAGAACAGAAAGCTTCTATAAGGAAGGCGAAGTACTTGAAAATATTACACCGATTGAAGATCGTATAGAGAAAGAAATTTGGAAAGATGACGATACAACATTAAGTGTAATAAACACGGATCAATTATTATTCAAGTTCCAGACACCAAACAACACCATTGATGAAGGATTAACAAAAGGGCTGATAAAAGCTGTAGACGAGTTAGAGTCAGGTCATTATTCTGGAATGGTTATTTACTCGGATGGACCACATTTTAGTCCGGGAGCTAACTTGAATATGATGAAGAAAGCTATAGAACTCGAGGAAGTCGATACTTTAATAGGTAAAACAATAAGCGAGTTACATGAAGCAGTGAACCGCGTTCGCTACAGTAGTAAACCGATTGTTACAGCAGTTAGAGGACGCGCTTTAGGTGGTGGAGCCGAACTAATGTTAGCCTCTCCTTATGTTGTAGCAGCGGCAGAAAGTTATATCGGTTTAGTTGAAGTCGGTGTAGGACTTATTCCTGGTGGCGGCGGCCTAGCAGAATTAACAGAACGCGTGATGACTCGAGACGAGCAAAAAGCAAGTAAGATGAAGACTTTAGGTGCAGTTATTACACGTATTGCATCTGGAGATGTTTCAATGAGTGCTTATGAAGCCCGTCGTAAATATTACTTAAGAGGGTCAGATGACATTATTATGAATGCGGATAAAGTTGTGGACGTAGCCATTGAGAAATTAACTTATTTAACTAAAGTAAATTACATTCAAAGAACAAAAGTTAACTTCCCAGCCTTAGGAACAAACTTTAAAGCAGTGGTCGAAGGGCAATTAGATTCAATGCGCTTAGGACACTTTATTAGTGATTATGACATGGAGTTAGGACTTGCGATTGCAGATGTAATGACAGGTGGAGAGCTCCCAGAAGGAATCTATGTTAATCAAGAATGGTTACAACATCTTGAGAAACAACATTTCCTAAAATTAAGTAAAAATCAAAAGACATTCGAACGAATTTCGCATATGTTACAAGCGCGCAAACCGTTAAGAAATTAATACGGAAACTTGAAAGGAATGAATTAATTATGCAAGATGCTTATATCGTTGCTTATGGACGTTCGGCTATTGGAAAAGGAAAAGCGAATGGAACCCTTGCCAACGACCGTCCAGATGATATTGCAGCTGAAGTATTAAAGGGTGTCATCGATCGTGTTGATGGCGACTTTGATCCAGCGCTTATCGAAGATGTGATTGTTGGTTGTGCCTTCCCAGAAGGAATTCAAGGTATGAATTTTGCTCGTACGATTGCTTTAAGAGCAGGATTACCTTACTCTGTTGCAGGACAGACAGTGAACCGTTACTGCTCATCAGGATTACAAACGATTGCCATTGCTGCAAATGCCATTATGGCTGGTCAATCAGAAGTATTGGTAGCAGGTGGAGTTGAGTTCATGAGTTCAGTCCCAATGGGAGGCAATGAAGTAACAAACAACCCTACACTACAAGCAGAAGATTCAGGTGTTTCGTATCCAATGGGACTCACTGCTGAAAATGTCGCAACTAAATATAATGTCACTCGAGAAGATCAGGATGAATTTGGAGTGCAAAGTCATCAACGTGCACATGCTGCACAAACAGAAGGACGCTTTGATGATGAAATCATCCCCGTAACAACACATAAAGTTGAATACACAAAAAATGGACCTCAAGTTAAAGAGGTAAAATTCGACAAAGATGAAGGAATTCGTCCAGAATCAACAACTGAAACTTTAGGGAAACTAAGAACAATCTTTAAAGCAGACGGATCTGTCACTGCAGGAACATCATCGCAAGTAAGTGACGGCGCAAGTTTTGTTGTCATCATGTCAGGCGAAAAGGTAAAAGAATTAGGCATGAAGCCAATCGCCCGCTTTGTTGGTTATAAAGCTGTAGGAGTCGATCCGAAATATATGGGGATCGGACCAGCCTATGCTATTCCAGAAGTTTTAGAATTAACGGGCTTAAAACTAGAAGATTTGGACTTAATCGAATTAAACGAAGCCTTTGCTTCTCAAGCGCTAGCTTCAATTCGTGAATTAGGAATAAACACAAATATTACAAACGTTAACGGAGGAGCAATTGCTTTAGGACATCCACTGGGTGCAACCGGAGCCGTGCTGACATCACGCTTATTAGCCGAGATGGGTAAACGTAAAGGTTCGAAATATGGAATGGTATCAATGTGTATCGGAGCCGGTATGGGTGCTGCAGGTATTTTTGAATATATTCATTAGTACTAAACCTTAATCAATGAAAGTAAGGAGATAAGTAATGTATCAAACGATTCTATACACAATAGAGAACCAAGTCGCGACCGTTATAATTAATCGAGAAGAGTATGGAAATGCTTTTTCAGAAACGACGTATCAAGAAATTATTGATGTAATGGCAGATATCGATCAAAATCCAGAAGTAAAGGCGGTTATCTTAACAGGTGCAGGAAAGTATTTCTGTGCAGGAGGAGATGTTAAATACTTCCAACACCTCATTGATACCGGACAAGGAATACCAGAAGACGGTGTCCTTAAAACAGGAGAAATGGTTCGAAGTATCCGACAAAATTCAAAACCCGTGATTGCAGCCATTAATGGTGTGGCTGCAGGAGCAGGCTTAGGACTCGCATTATCATGTGATTTCATTGTGATGGGGACTCAGAGTCGCTTACTTACGGCGTTTATTAATATGGCTTTCCCGGGAGATACTGGTTTGATGTACAATTTACAACAAGCTTTAGGATCATACCGAACGATGAAACATATTATGTTGAATGAACCGATTGATGCGGAATTGGCAGTCGAATATGGCCTCGCTTATAGTAAAGTTGCAGATGAAGATTTACTTGATGAAGCCCAAGCATTAGCTCAAAAGCTAGCTCATGGGCCGACTCAAACAATAGCGCACCAAAAAGCATTATTAGCGAGTATCTTATATCCTCAAATGGATGATACGAACCTTTTAGAAGCGAAGTATATGAGGGCTAGTTCGTTAAGTGATGATCATTCTGAAGCGGTTGCAGCATTTTTAAGTAAAAGGCAACCAAAATTCAAAGGAAATTAGTATTGCTGTGATACACTGTAAGCATACAATACTATCCAGATATATTAAGAATTTGAGGTGCTTAGAATGATGGAAATTAGTCAAATGCAATATTTTGTAGAAATTGTTCAATCAGATTGTAACCTGACTGTCGCGGCTGAGAATTTATATGTTTCTCAGTCAGCGTTGAGTCAGTTTATTAAAAACTTTGAACATCAACAGGGAGTTTCTTTATTCAATCGAAAAAATGGGCGAATTGTGAATGTTTCTGATTCTGGAATGCATGTGTATCAATCAGCATTAAAAGTATTAAATCAATATAATGGACTTGAACATGTCATTGAAAGAGAATCTTTATTCCAAAAAGGGACGATAAAAATTGGGATTCACCCAACGTATTTACGTTTTTTCTTTAATAAGTTTATACCTCGCTTTCTGATAGAGAATCCAGATGCACATATCGAAATTGTTGAAGCAGGCACGAATGAATTACAACAGATGCTAGAAGATAATGTTATTCATATCGCAGTTCTAGCACCGCCGAAAGATTTTAATACGTCAAAATATGAAGTACATCCCTTAGTTCGAACTGAAGTGGTCGCCTTTATGGGACCAGATCATCCACTCGTTACAAAACGTTTACTAAAATGGAACCACTTAGACAGCTATCATTATGTAACCTATAACAAAAAAGATGCCGTCTATTATTTTGTAGAAGACAAATTAAAAGAAAATAACAGTACAGCAAAGCAATTATTTACCTCAAGTTCTTGGGATTATATGATAGAAACAGTGATCTACAACGAATTAATCGCTCTTTTACCGACAGTTTACTTTAGTATGTTTATTTCAAGACTAAACCAAATGGGTGTAGTAGAAAAGCGTTTTGAGGATCCAATTCCGTATATCCCGACATTAATGCGAGAGAAGAAGAAGCATTATTCTAAAGTGGAAGATTTTGTTTTTCAATCTATATATAATAATTTCCATTTTGAAAATGATACATTAAAATACGATTTTTTATTAGATGATTAGATATGAGCTAGGAACGGGTAACAAAACTTAACAGGAAATAGTTTGTTATTTGTTTGAAATCATCGCTCTATCATCATCGAAAAATGAAGGAGAGATGATTCGATGCAAACAAGAGTCACTGAACTATTAAATATTAAGTACCCAATTATTCAAGGAGCCATGCAATATATGTCGCTAGCGGAGTTAGCTTCAGCGGTATCTAATGCAGGGGGATTAGGAATTGTTCCAGCGATGGCTTTTCCAGATGTTGATGCCTTGCGAGAAGAAATTCAAAAAGTGCGCAGTTTAACTGATAAGCCTTTTGCCTTTAATATTTCTTTAGTGCCAGAAGTTGTGATGCCAGCGGTCATTAATGATTATATTCAAGTATTAATTGAAGAAAAGGTACCGGTTGTTGAAACCTCAGGACAAAGACCGGACAAATTCATTAAACCACTGAAAGATGCAGGCATTATTGTCATCCATAAAGTAACGTCAATTCGACACGCTTTAGCGGCTCAATCCGATGGCGCGGATATCATTACAATGGTTGGAGCAGAAGGCGGTGGACATCCAGGCTTAGATCAAGTCAGTGGTCAAATCCTTTGGGCAAAAGCAGCTGAAGAATTGGATGTACCTGTTCTTGCAGCTGGAGGGATTGTTGATGGTAAGAGTATGTATGCTGCCATGGCATTAGGAGTGGACGGTGTGTTAATGTCCACTCGGTTCCTAGCGACGCCTGAAGTGAATGCATCTGATGCTTATCGCCAAGCCCTATTATCCGTTCCAGAGTATGGGACAGTCTTAACAATGAAGTCACTTCGCAATGCGATGCGCGTCGCTAATAATAAGATGGCTCAAGATATTCTTAAAGCAGAAGCGAATGGAGCGACTTTAGAAGAGTTGATGCCATTAATTTCAGGTAGACGCTCTTATGAAGCGATGAAAGATGGGGATATCGATGGTTCACAGTTAAGTATGGGACAAGGTATTGGTCGAATCCATGAGATTAAACCGGTATCAGATATCTTCACTGAAATGCTCAAAGACTTTAATCAAGTGCACACACGTATGACACAATTAAATTCAAATTAAGCGAATTAAAGGTCAACTAAATAAAAATTCATTGAGTAGACTGAGTGGCAACCACTGAGTCTACTTTTTTAACAACAATTTAAGAGGTGTATAGATGGATACAAAAGAAATATCAGTAAAAGATGTCATGCAATATGTTCCAGATCAAGCTCAGCTTGCAACGACGACATATGGTTTAGGAGGTATGCCAGAAGAGCTATTAAAAGAACTGGGTGCCTACTACAAAAAACATCAACATCCAAAAGATGTTACTTTAATGGCTGTGGCTGGAATAAGTCGTGGCGAAGGAACAGGTATGGATTACTTGCTTGAACCCGGCTTGTTAAAGCGTTTTATCGGAACGCACATGAGTGGGGCGCCTTTATCAGCAAAAGCTGCTCTAGCAAATCAGTATGAATTGTATATGCTCCCACAAGGAATCATTGGTAAACTCTACCGAGATGCAGCAGCGAAAGGGCCGGGTGTGTGGAGTAAAGTTGGTATTGGAACGTTTGTAGATCCTCGCCAAGAGGGTGGGCGCATTAATGACCGTGCAAAAGCAGCCGAAGAATTGGTAGAAGTTACTAAAGTAAAGGGGGAAGAATGGTTGTATTTTAAACCTTTACCCATCAATGTGTCTTTTATCAAAGCGACCTATGCAGATCCTAAAGGAAACTTATCATTTATTCATGAGCCTTTGAAACTCGAAGCACTCACACTTGCGATGGCAGCAAAGAACGCGGGTGGAATTGTCATTGCTCAAGTTGAGGACGTCGTAGCAACTGGAACGCTCCCAGCTAAAGAAGTTGACGTACCAGGTGTACTTGTTGATTATGTTGTAAAAGCTAAACCAGAATACCATCAACAAACCTTTATGACCCAGTATAGTCCGCTCTTATCCAATGAAATTAGAACACCAAAAGTGAAGAGTCGGAAGTTACCCCTCGATAACAAAACAGTAATCGCAAGACGGGCGGTGCGAGAGTTAAAGCCAAACAGTTTTATCAATATTGGCGTTGGAATGGCAGATAAAGTGTCACGGTTAATTAATGAGGCCAATCTATTAGAACAGTTCACTCTGAACACAGACTTAGGTGCAATCGGTGGAATGACAGCCTCAGATTATAATTATGGTACGAACTATAATGCAGATGCGATTATCAATACATTAGATATGTTTGATTATTATCACGGGGGTGGCATAGATACAACTGTGTTGGGCTTTGGTCAGATGGATGTTAATGGGAATATGAATACTACACAAATTGGAGATATGCTCATTGGTCCAGGTGGTATGATCGATATTTCAGCAAGTGCTTCAAAAATAATCTTTATTGGGACCTTTACTGTTAAAGGGGAAACTAGCGTAGAGAATGGGCAACTCGTCATTAATCACGCAGGTGTCGATAAGAAGTTTAAATCTGCCTTGTCGCATATTACATTCTCAAGTAAAGAAGCCATTGCTAATGGCAAAGAAATCATCATTGTAACGGACAGAGCTGTATTTGAAATTAATAAAAATTCAAAACTCGTGCTAACAGAAATTGCTCAAGGATTAGACTTAGAAAAAGATATCTTAGATTGGATGGAGTTTGAACCTCTGATTTCAGACAAACTGAAAGTGATTGACTCAAGTTACTACAGTGAATCATGGAGTTTAAGAGACTATATAAAAGAATAAATAAAACAAAGCTCTTACAAGTGAAATCTTGGAGAGCTTCTTTATATTCTGTGTATTTTCACTGACTTGGTGGTAAGATATGTGAAAGTGAGAAAAGACCATTTGATGATGATTTCACTAAAGAATGTGTGGTATTATATGTTAGTTGAAAATAAAAAGGGAATACATTACAATGCAACATGGAATTTTCATGGAGGAATGAACATATGACTGATAAATTATTACGTGCGCTTGCCTTTGATGGGCAAGTTAAAGTGTATGTAATTGATGCGAAAAATACAGTTGAAGAAGCAAGAAGACGTCACGATACTTGGCGCACTGCAACAGCTGCATTAGGGAGAACGTTAATTGGGACGGCCTTACTCGCTGCGAATTTAAAAGGGAATGACCAAATAACTGCAGATGTCACAGGGGAAGGACCAATAGGTCGAATCCTAGTGACAAGTGATGCAAAAATGAACTTGAGAGGTTTTGTAAATAACCCACAAGTTGCCTTAGATTCAAATGAAGAAGGCAAAATTGATGTCAAAGGTGCTGTAGGCTTACCAGGGTTCTTAAAAGTTAGTAAACAAATTGAAAACTACGAACCTTACACAGGCCAAGTGCCATTAATCAGTGGGGAGCTTGCAGAAGACTTTACCTATTATATGGCGGTGTCAGAACAAACGCCTTCATCTATTGGACTAAGTGTTTTAGTTGATAAAGGGGATATTGTTGCACAAGCCGGCGGCTTTATGATTCAAGTCATGCCAGGGGCAACAGAAGAAACTATCTCTGCTTTAGAAGGTAAAATTAATAATTTAGGTCGGGTATCTGATCTATTAAATAGCGGTCTAACTGTAGAACAATTACTAGATAGATTAGTTGGCGAAGGTAATTCTAAGATTTTAGATTATTTAGATGTCCGCTTTAACTGTCATTGTTCGAAGGAACGTTTCTCTGATGGAATAAAATTATTAGGCAAAGACGATATTCAGGCAATGATTGACGAAGATCATGGAGCAGAAGTAGTCTGTCATTACTGTAATGAAGCCTATCTGTTTAGTGAAGAGGAATTGACTGCATTAGTAGAAGAAGCCTAATATAGATAATAAAGACAAGCATTGTATTTGTTTGTTAGATGTGCTTTAATTTTTAAGAGAAGTAATAAAGTAAATGAGGAGTGAATAACGTGAGTGATAATCAAGAACAAACACATGAAGAGTTAAATGACCAACTATTAGTTCGTCGTGAAAAGATGACTTCAATGTTAGAATCAGATAGCGTCAACCCATTTGATGCTGGTTTTACAAGAACACACTATTCAGTAGATATCGTAAGTGAATTTGATCACCTTACTAAAGAAGAATTATCAGAAGCTGAAAAAATTAACGTAAAAGTTGCAGGACGTATGGTGTCTAAACGTGGTAAAGGAAAAGCAGGATTTGCCCATATTCAAGATATGAAAGGCCGTATTCAACTTTATGTACGTAAGGATATGATTGGTGAAGAAAGCTATGATTGGTACAAACAAGCTGACTTGGGGGATATCGTTGGTGTTGAAGGATATTTATTCAAGACAAATACGGGTGAATTATCCGTTCGTGCAACGTCTTTCACTCCATTAACTAAAGCTTTACGTCCATTGCCTGATAAATATCATGGTTTAGCGAATATAGAACAACGCTACCGTCAACGATACTTAGACTTAATTAGTAATGATGAGAGTCGTGAACGTTTTGTGAATCGATCTAAAATCATCTCAGAAATCCGTCGTTATTTAGATGACAATGATTATATGGAAGTTGAAACACCGGTTTTACATAATATCGCAGGTGGAGCAAATGCCAGACCATTTATTACACACCATAACGCCTTAGATATGGAATTATATTTACGAATCGCTTTAGAATTACATCTAAAACGTCTTGTAGTTGGTGGTTTTGAGAAAGTTTACGAAATTGGTCGTGTATTCCGTAATGAAGGTGTGGATACAACACATAACCCTGAATTTACTATGTTAGAAGTATATACTGCATACAGTATTTTTACGGATGTCATGGATTTAACAGAATCATTAATTAAACATGTGGCTAATAAAGTATTAGGCTCTGGTGTATTGGAATATGACGATCAAACGATTGATTTAGAATCAGAATGGCGTCGTGTTCATATGGTAGATATTATTAAAGAAACGACTGGCGTTGATTTCTGGCAAGAAATGTCTTATGAAGAAGCAAAAGCTTTAGCTAAAGAACATCATGTGACTGTCAACGACCATGATACAACCGTTGGACATATTATTAATAATTTCTTTGAAGATAAATGTGAAGATACTATTGTTCAACCAACGTTTGTATTTGGACATCCAGTAGAAATTTCACCTTTGGCGCGTAAAAACCAAGAAGATCCAAGATTTACAGATCGTTTTGAATTATTTATCGCCGGCCATGAATATGGCAATGCCTTTACTGAGTTAACAGACCCAGTTGACCAACGTGAGCGTTTTGAAGCTCAAATGGAAGAGAAAGATCAAGGAAACGACGAAGCGCATCCAGTGGATGAAGATTTCTTAGAGTCATTAGAATACGGTATGCCACCAACAGGTGGGTTAGGAATCGGAATTGACCGTCTAGTTATGCTATTAACAAACGCGCAATCTATTCGTGATGTATTATTATTCCCAACTTTACGTAACAACTAATAGCTTCTAGACTTTTCGTTCAAGCATTAAATTTAATTAAATCATCTATCCATGGTAAACTATGTATATAGACGTCAAGGAGGCGATTTAATGGAGTTTAAAAGAGAAGGTAACGCAATTGTATATCGTGACGAAGCAGATAAGCTATTAGCGGAAATTACGTTTCCACCAAGCTCATCAAACAACCAAGTGGTAGTCGCTGATCATACTTTTATAGACCCCGCATTAAGAGGACAAGGAATTGCAGGTAAACTTTTAGATGAATTAGTATCAGAAATGGACAAAGAAGGTAAGAAAATCAAAGCGACTTGTCCATATGTTGTGAGAAAATTCAAAGAAGAACCTGAAAAGTATGACTTTATCAACGCTGATAAATAACATATTTCCGACTATTTGTTTAAAATTAACAAATAGTCGGTTTTTTTTGAAAAAAATGCTCAAGACTATTGACGAAAGTAAATCCTCATGATACTATACCTAAGGTGTTTTAATGACAGATTCCTGGTCATCAGTCGTGCTGACTGCTTTAAAACTCTTATCTTAAGCAACTGAAAAGTTGTTTATTGAATTTTACTATAAAATGACACACTTGGATGTGTGGACTAAGAAAAGAAGACGGGAGGAGGACAATTCATGCCTACAATTAATCAATTAGTTAATAAACCACGTAAGTCTAAAACGACTAAATCGAACTCTCCAGCTTTAAACGTTGGATATAACAGTTATAAACGTACTTCAACAACTACTATGTCACCACAAAAACGTGGTGTATGTACTCGTGTTGGTACTATGACACCTAAAAAACCTAACTCGGCGTTACGTAAATACGCGCGTGTTCGTTTATCTAACCTAATGGAAGTTACAGCATACATTCCAGGAGAAGGGCACAACTTACAAGAACATAGTGTTGTGTTAATCCGTGGAGGACGTGTAAAAGACTTACCAGGGGTACGTTACCACATCGTTCGTGGAGCGTTAGATACAGCTGGTGTTTCTGAACGTCGTCAAAGCCGTTCTAAATACGGAACAAAAAAACCTAAATAAATATAAAAAATAAAATTAATTCCTTATGAAAGGAGGAGTTTGAATGCCTCGTAAAGGTAATGTAGCAAAACGTGAAGTTTTAGCAGATCCAATTTACAATTCAAAATTAGTTACACGTACAATTAACCGTATCATGGTTGATGGTAAACGTGGAAAAGCTTCTAAAATCTTATACTCAGCTTTCGATATTATTCGTGAAGAAACAGGTCAAGAGCCATTAGAAGTCTTCGAACAAGCAATCGAAAATATTATGCCATTGTTAGAAGTTAAAGCTCGTCGTGTCGGAGGTTCTAACTATCAAGTTCCTATTGAAGTTCGTCCAGAACGTCGTTATACTTTAGCTATCCGTTGGCTAACTCAATACTCACGTTTACGTGGGGAGAAAACAATGGAAACACGTCTTGCACGTGAATTAATGGACGCAGCTAATAATACAGGTGCTTCTGTTAAGAAACGTGAAGACATGCACAAAATGGCTGAAGCCAATAAAGCCTTCGCGCACTTCCGCTGGTAGAAATTGGTTGGCTGTTTTATGCAAGGATTTGCATAGGCGATTGACAATTACTCATTATATATTTGAAAGAGGGGTAAAATAGTATGGCAAAGAGAGAATTTTCTCTTGATAAAACGCGTAACATCGGAATCATGGCCCATATTGATGCAGGGAAAACGACAACTACTGAGCGTATCCTTTACTATACTGGACGTATTCACAAAATTGGTGAAACTCATGATGGTGGATCACAAATGGACTGGATGGAGCAAGAACAAGAGCGTGGTATTACAATTACATCTGCAGCTACAACTGCACAATGGAATGACCACCGCGTAAACATTATTGATACTCCAGGTCACGTGGACTTTACCGTAGAGGTAGAACGTTCATTACGTGTACTTGATGGTGCAGTAACTGTATTAGATGCTCAATCAGGTGTAGAACCTCAAACTGAAACAGTTTGGCGTCAAGCTACAACTTACGGTGTTCCTCGTATTGTATATATCAATAAGATGGATAAACTTGGTGCTGATTTCTTAAACGCGACTGAAACACTTCACGACCGTTTAGATGCAAATGCTCACCCTGTTCAATTACCAATTGGTGCAGAAGATGACTTTGACGGAATCATCGACTTAATTGACATGAAAGCATACCACTATCATGATGATTTAGGTGAAGACGTTGAAGAAATTGAAATCCCTGATGACATGAAAGAATTAGCTGACACATGGCGTACAAACTTAATTGAAGCTATCGCTGATTTAGATGAAGACATTATGATGTCTTACCTAGAAGGTGAAGAGATCGATGTCGCAACTCTTAAAGCGGCAATCCGTAAAGCGACAGTTGCGGTTGAGTTCTACCCAGTTTATGTTGGTTCTTCATTCAAGAACAAAGGGGTACAATTATTACTAGACGGTGTTGTTGATTTCTTACCATCACCACTAGAAGTACCACCAATTATCGGTACTATACCAGGAACAGAAGATACTTTAGAACATCATGCTGATGATTCAGAAGACTTTGCTGCTTTAGCATTCAAAGTTATGACTGACCCATTCGTAGGACGTCTAACATTCTTCCGTGTATATTCTGGTACATTAGCTGCCGGTTCATACGTTCTAAATGCGACTAAAGATAACCGTGAACGTGTTGGTCGTATCTTACAAATGCACGCTAACTCACGTGAAGAAATCCCAGAAGTATTCTCAGGAGATATCGCAGCTGCGGTAGGTCTTAAAAATACAACAACTGGTGATACTTTATGTGCTGAGAACGCGCCAGTGATTCTTGAATCAATGGAATTCCCAGAGCCAGTTATTAACGTTGCAATTGAACCAGATTCAAAAGCTGACCAAGACAAAATGTCTGCAGCTCTTGCTAAATTAGCTGAAGAAGATCCAACTTTCCGTGCGACAACTGATCACGAAACTGGACAAACAATCATCGCTGGTATGGGTGAGTTACACTTAGATATCATCGTTGACCGTCTAAAACGTGAATTTAAAGTTTCAGCAAGTGTTGGTGCACCACAAGTTTCATACCGTGAAACTTTCCGTGCTGCTACTAAAGCAGAAGGTAAATTCGTTCGTCAATCAGGTGGTAAAGGACAATTCGGACACGTTTGGATTGAATTCTCACCTAACGAAGAAGGTGCCGGATACGAATTTGAGGATGCAATTGTTGGTGGGGTAGTTCCTCGTGAATACATCCCAGCAGTAGATGCAGGACTTAAAGACGCAATGGAAAACGGTGTATTAGCAGGATTCGAATTAATCGACGTTAAAGCTAAGCTTTACGATGGTTCTTACCATGATGTCGATTCTTCTGAGACTGCCTTCAAAGTTGCTGCTTCATTAGCATTACGTGAAGCTGCTAAGAAAGCTGATCCAGCAATCTTAGAACCAATGATGTTAGTAGAAGTTACAGTTCCTGAAGAATACTTAGGTGATGTAATGGGACACGTGAACTCAAGACGTGGACGCATCGAAGGTACAACTGCTCGTGGTAACGCACAAATCGTTCGAGGATTCATTCCTTTAGCAGAAATGTTCGGTTACGCGACAACGTTACGTTCATCTACTCAAGGTCGTGGTACATTTACAATGCAATTCGACCACTATGAAGCTGTTCCAAAATCAATTCAAGAAGAAATCATCGAGAAACATAGCGGTAGATAATCTGCTTTATAACTAAGCAGAAAGCTTGCTATAAACGTGAATATGTGGAGGTAAATGGTTGAATTTACCTTCCTTTCACGGTATAATCATTTTGATAGATTAGGAAATAATCTATAATAGGTTACATATATTTTAGGAGGATTAAATAATGGGAAAAGAAAAATTTGAACGTACGAAACCCCATGTTAATATTGGGACTTTAGGTCACGTTGACCACGGTAAAACAACTACATCTGCTGCAATCGCAACAGTTTTAGCTAAAAATGGTTTTGGTGAAGCTCAAGACTACGCTTCAATCGATAACGCACCTGAAGAAAAAGAACGTGGAATCACAATCAATACTTCACATATTGAGTATGAAACTGCTAACCGTCACTACGCACATATCGATGCGCCAGGTCACGCGGACTACGTTAAAAACATGATCACTGGTGCTGCTCAAATGGACGGTGCTATCTTAGTAGTATCTGCTGCTGATGGACCAATGCCACAAACTCGTGAGCATATCTTATTATCACGTCAAGTTGGTGTGCCACACTTCGTAGTATACTTAAACAAAGCTGATATGGTTGATGATGAAGAGTTATTAGAACTTGTTGAATTAGAAGTTCGTGACTTATTATCAGAATACGATTACCCAGGAGACGATGTTCCTGTAATCGTTGGTTCTTCATTAAAAGCTTTAGAAGGCGACGCTGATTACGAAGCTAAAATCTTAGAATTAATGGAAGCTGTAGATACATTCATTCCAGAACCAGCTCGTGAAATCGACAAACCATTCATGATGCCAGTTGAGGACGTATTCTCAATTACTGGTCGTGGTACAGTTGCTACTGGTCGTGTAGAACGTGGACAAGTTAAAGTAGGTGACGAAGTTGAAATCGTTGGTATCAAAGATACTCAAAAAACTACTGTAACTGGTGTTGAGATGTTCCGTAAAATGTTAGATTACGCTGAAGCGGGAGATAACATTGGTGCATTATTACGTGGTGTGACACGTGATGACATCGAACGTGGACAAGTTTTAGCTCAACCAGGTTCAATTACACCACATACTAAATTCTCTGCTGAGATTTATGTATTATCTAAAGAAGAGGGTGGACGTCATACTCCATTCTTCGATAACTACCGCCCACAATTCTACTTTACTACAACTGACGTTACAGGAATCATCGAATTACCAGAAGGAACTGAAATGGTAATGCCTGGTGACAACGTAACTATCTCTGTAGAATTAATTCACCCAATCGCTATGGAAGATGGAACTCGTTTCTCTATCCGTGAAGGTGGACGTACTGTTGGTGCCGGAACTGTTACTTCAATCGAACAATAATTCCAAACCACAATTAAACGGTTCTTGAATTTTTGGTGTTGGTGAGAGAAATCTCACTGACACCTTTTTTTGTATGTACACAAAAGCCAGTGAATTCCTATATAATAAAGTTACCATACATTACTAAAAGGAGAATTCACTTGGCT
>NZ_JBGQQY010000030.1:0-24266 GCF_045528545.1 Ruoffia sp. FAM 26254 | reverse complement strand
AGATGAGAACACAACACAAACTATCGTTGCATAGAGAGACACTTAAACATAGGAATAAAAAAAGAGCCAAGGTGACTGCGTCACCTGGCTCCTCGGTCCACCAACATCAAAAATTCATGAACCGAAACAATCACTTTACTCTAGCGTCTATTGATTTAAAAATGTACTTAACCATTCAGGTAAATATTTTTCTTTAATGTCTTTAGGAAGATTTTCGTAAACAACATCAAGTTGTTCAGATAAATTTTTGTTCATTATTTGTTGAATTTCTTTAATCTTCATATCGCGTCCAATAATTTCAGCGATCGCAATTTGACGAAGTACTTCAATATAACTGAAAGCTAAAGCTACAGTCAACACACTTGCAGTTGTCCCAGAGATCATCCCACCAGCAACTGTCCCGATACCTGGTATGAGTTTAAAAGCTGATGAGACGAGGATTTTACCGAAGTAAGTCGCCCCACCAGTCCCACCAATCCCTGCAATAATTGACACAATTTGTGATTTGTCCAATGACAAACCAAATATAGATGTAATGTGCGCTAACATTGTTATTTGCATCGGCACAAGGAGCGTGGCATCGGAAATCGGAATCGGTGAAAAACCAACTCCAAAAGCTGAAGCTACATACTTATTTGCCCAACGCCTAGCGTGTTCCACTTTAATGTTCAAATCTATTTGTTGGGCGTTGATAAAAGCCTTGTGAACCTCTGTTGGTACCACTTCAAGTGTTGTATCAATTAATTCTTGCAATCCATAGGCAGGTATTCTTTGTTCACCACGTATCAAATATGTTTTCGCTAACAATGGAATAATTGACTGAACTGGCATATCAAGCTCGTTTAAATATTTCTCAAAGTCACTATTCTTCTCACCTATCGCTTGCGTCAAGATTAGTAACACAGGCACATGCTCAGCCATTGCTTCAATTAACTCCATTTCAAATGGCTCAATCCGCGCCATTGTACTGTTAATACAGTAATAAACTATATCAATGGCTTCATGAGGACCTTTTTCTTTTTGTGATTTAATTAAATCTGAAAGTGACAGTAAGACTTCATGCTGCGCTTCAGGATTAAGTTCTAAACCTTTTGTGTCATACAAAGTCAGTGGGACACCCTCTTTAGTAATTTTCTCAACATGTTGAGTGATCGGTTGTCCAACACCGGTTTCTGCTAATTTTTCCCGGAAGACAGCATTAATTAAAGTACTTTTACCGCTTCCTGTTTTTCCAGCAACTAAAATATTAATGGGTTCAATGTGGTCCACTTCTTGCTGAGTCTTCTCCATTAAATTATTCGCGATATCTCGATTCGCTTTTCTTTGTGTGATTTTATTCCATAAGCTCACAATCTACCATCCCTTTCAATTCATTCTTATCTTCTGCGGTTCGATATTAGAATGAGTCGTATTAACTGGAGCGCCGTACTTAACGTGGCTGCAATATATGTGAAAGCCGCTGCATCTAACACTTTTTTCGCTGCGGGCACTTCTTCCTGCACAAATACTCCTGTATCCCCTAGAATCGCTAGGGCTCTTTTACTTGCATCAAACTCTACGGGTAAAGTGACTAATTGGAAAACGACAACTAAACCAAAAGCAAGAATCCCTATATTAACTAAACCAGTTAATTGAAATAATAAACCAATTAAAATTAAAGGCATCGCGATAGATGACCCAATTTGAACGACCGGTGCAATCGCACTTCTTACTTTTAAGAATGCGTAATCTTTTTGATCTTGAATCGCATGTCCAACCTCATGGGCTGCTACGGCTACTGCAGCTACTGAAGTTTGATTGTAAGTTGCTTCTGATAAGCGCAACACTTTATTTCTAGGGTCATAATGGTCAGTTAAGCGCCCTCTTACTTGTTCCACTTTTACATTAGATATTCCTGCTGTTTGCAAGATATGCTCTGCTGCTTGCTTCCCTGTAATTCTTTTTTCTGTATCTAATTGATCGTATTTATTGAATGTCGATTGCACACGATTTTGTGCAAACATAACAATCCCCATTCCGATAAGGACTAAAATGTAAGTCCAATCCATATAAAACATATGTATTCCTCCTTAGTTGAAATCACTATAATTATACCACATATACCATTTTTCTTTGCATCTGACAACTTGTAATGATTATATAATACTGACATTAATTTAAGATGAATAAAAAATAACCGAAACGCTCTGAACGTTTCGGTTTGTAGATTAGCGTATATTTATTATCGCATAATTTGATAAATTGACATGCAACTTAAGGCGGATATTATTTTTCTTCGGTAGGTAAAACTAAGTTTAAGATAATTCCAACAACCGCACTTAAAGCCGTCCCTGAAATAACTAAGGCTGAACCTACTTCAAGAACTGCCCCACCTAAACCAATAACTAGCATCGCACTTGCGATAATTAAGTTACGGGATTGGTTAAAGTCTGTTCGATTACTGATTAATACTTTTAATCCGTTACTTGCGATAACCCCGTAAAGTAAGATTGACATTCCACCTAAAACTGATTGAGGAATTGTTGAAATTAGAGCCGTGAATTTCCCTAAGAAACTGATGATAATTGCAATAATAGCAGCATTACGAATGACTGATATACTCGCTACTTTTGTCATACCAATAACTCCTGTATTTTCCCCGTAGGTTGTATTGGCTGGTCCACCAATGAATGCCGAGAATAATGAGGCAATTCCGTCACCGGCTAAAGTTCTGTCTAAACCAGGTTTTTTAATGTAATCATGACCTGTAATTTCCCCAAGAACCATCACATCTCCCATATGCTCCGCAATTGTTACAAACGCAATCGGGATAATCGCTAATGCTTCAGCACCAAAGTAGAAGTTATATCGATCTGGACTGTTTCCAAATGGTAGGCGAATATCTGGTAACGCAAACCAACTTGCTTCATGAACTGGGGTTAAATCAACAATACCTAGTAAAAACGCTACTATATAACCCACAATAATTGCGATTAAGAATGGAATCACTTTGGCAAAACCTTTCCCTTTACATGTCACAAATACAGCTACGGCAAAAGTCACAACAGCCGTAAGAATTTGGCGCCAATCACCACCTGAAACAAAGCCAGCATTTTGAACCGCTGTCGCTGATAATCCTAATCCGATAACAACAATCATTGGTCCAATAACGATTGGTGGGAATAATTTATTAATCCAGCCGCTTCCGATTTTATGTATGATAAATGCTACAACAACATAAACAAGTCCAACTAACATAATTCCAGTTTGAGCTGCATCAATACTTCCACCCATTTGATCAATCGCAAATGACATCGCTGTAATATAAGCAAATGATGAACCTAAATATACCGGTACTTTAAACTGAGTCACAACCATATAAATCAGCGTCCCAACCCCACTTGCTAAAAGTGCCGTCGACACTGGTAAACCTAATACTAAAGGCACTAAAATTGTCGCACCGAACATCGCAAACACATGTTGGAAACTTAATAATAAACCAGGTATTAATAATGGCTTCTCATGCACATCTAACAACATTCTTTTTTCTTTTCCTGAATTTTCCATATAAACAGCTCCTTTTTGTTTAGGTTCACTTTGGACAAAATAAATAGCCCTTTGCAAAAACAGGGCTTTAAAGAAGTTCATATGTAAATTGATGGCTCGCTCAACGCAATACCCTCAATAAAATGAAGTCTTTAGTAACCTCTCTGGATTACTTTAAAAGTCCCTTTAACCTGTCAAAATTTTACCATGTATAAGGAATATTGCAATAGAAAATGTAAGATTTATTAAATATTTGTTTAGAAAAGTTTGTTGATGGGGGATGTTGGGTGGTGAGAAGGGAATTAATCGGTTAATAGGACAGGTCAGACAGTGACAGTGGTAATTAAACACTTAACAGGACGTGTCACCACATGACACGTCCCGTTAGACCTACCCCTTAACCAAAACTAACACAAAAACCGACCAGCAGTCGCTTTTAGCTGGCTGCTGGCCGGTATATTGGAATATGTTTCTAATTAAGATAATAACATCGCATCAGATGCTAATGTTTCACCTGATTCTTGACGGAAGAGCTCCATTAAACGATCAATCGTTAAGTTTTTCTTCTCTTCGGCACTCACATCAAGGATTATTCTTCCTTGGTGGAGCATAATCAGACGGTTACCATATTTCACCGCATCATTCATATTATGGGTAATCATTAATGCAGTTAATTGTTGTTCGCTCACAATTCTATCTGTTAGTCTGAGAACCATTTCACTTGTTTTAGGGTCTAGCGCTGCCGTATGCTCATCCAGTAGCAATACTTGTGGCTTACGTAATGTTGCCATTAAGAGTGTTAACGCTTGGCGTTGTCCACCTGACAAGTAAGCAACATCTGTAGTTAAACGGTCTTCCAATCCTAAATCTAATATTTTCAAGCGTTCGATCATTTGTTGACGATCCGCTTCTTTAACACCTTTACGAAGGCCACGTTTTAAACCACGTCGGTTAGCTAACGCCATATTTTCCTGAATTGTTAAACGCGCCGCTGTCCCCATCTTCGTGTCTTGAAACACGTACCCAATTGAGTCCGCACGCTTGTTCATTGGAAGGCGTGTCACGTCTTCGTAATTGATTTTAATTGATCCTTCATCAGGTGTCAGTGAACCACTAATTGTATTGAGTAAAGTTGATTTACCAGCACCGTTACCACCAATAACCGTTACGAAATCTCCATCATAAAGTGTTAAATCAATGCCTTTTAGAACGTGATTCTCATTCACTGTTCCACGTTCGAATGATTTTTGAATCCCTGATAGTTCTAATTTAATTTTTCTTTCTTCAGTCATTATTTCGCACCTCCGCTCACTGCGCTCTTTTTCCGACTACCAAATTGTCTTTGAATTTGAGGGAAATACAATACAAATCCAAGTAAGATAGCAGAGAATATACGTAAGTCAGTTGGACGAATATCAATCCATGGTTGGTTTAAAATAAAGTCAATAATTAAGCGGTAAATGAAACTACCTAAAATGATCGAAGTTAAACGGAAACCAATTGATTGGTTAGGAATTACCACTTCAGCAATAATGACTGAGGCCAGTCCAATAACAATGGTACCAATACCCATACTTAGATCGGCAAAGCCGTCTTTTTGTGCTACCATTGCTCCACTTAAGGCAATCAACCCGTTACCAATAATATAGCCTAAAGTCTTCATAAGGTTTGTATTAATCCCGTTTGCTTCACTCATTCGTGGGTTATCCCCAGTTGCTCGAAGCGATAGGCCCATTTCAGTATGTAGAAACAGAACTAATAACGTAATGATAATTGCTAGGACAATCAAAGCAAGGACTGTTACGGACATATTTTTACTGAAACCAAACATATCTTCGATTGGTGTAAAAATCGTTTCTTGACCAAGTAAAGCTAAGTTTGAACGTCCACCCATCACTTGGAAGTTAACCGAGTATAAACCTGTTTGAAGTAAAATACCCGTTAACAGCGGTGGGATATGAAGTTTTGTGTGTATCCAACCAGCGAGTAAACCACCGGCTGCCCCACCTGCGAAAGCTGCAGCAGTTGCGAGAAATGGGTTAAGACCATTTGTAATTAAAATGGCTGCGATGGCGCCCCCTAATGGGAACACCCCTTCGGCTGATAAATCTGCGATATCAAGTAATCTGAAGGTAATGTATACCCCAATAGCCATGACTGCCCATACAACCCCTTGGCTAAAACTTGATGAAATAACATCTAGAATCATAAGTTAAACATACTCCTTTAATAAATTTTAAAAATCCATATTATCTTACCATATTTTAATGAATAAGGACTAATCTATTTGAATTGAACTTGCATCAATATTCACCGCTTCTGCGAATTCTTCATTGACAATTAACTCAAAGTTCTTACCAACTTCAACTGGCATATCAGCTAGAGATAAATCTTCATCTAACATACGCTTAACCATGTCAGCTGTTTGTACACCGTAGTCGAAGTAAGAGTTTGAAATTGTTGCTAAAGCATTGGCATTAATCGTTGAGTCAGATGACCCAATTAACGCTAAACCAGCTTCTTTCCCGATATCACCAACCAGTGAGATTGAACTATCAATCGTATTATCAGTCACTAATAAAATTGCATCGGATTCATTAACTAAAGCAGTCATGACTTGCGCAATATCATTCGTGTTCGTTACTGATTGGACAATATGATTTAGTCCTTTTTCTTCAATAACTTCTGTCGCAATATCAACTTGATGTTGTGCGTTAACTTCACTTGAATTGTAAATTGTTCCGATGTTTTGTGCATCAGGGACAACTTGTAGTAATAAATCTACGTGATCGGCAATTGGACCTAAGTTTGTCGTTCCAGTTAAATTACGTCCGGGCGCTTCCATTGAATCAACTAACTTCGCTTCAACTGGTGCTGCCACTGCTGCAAAAAATATTGGTTTCTCCTCTTCAACAGTTGCTAAAGCTTGTGCAGCTGGTGTGGCAATCGCAAAGATAATATCATTATCACGCGCAACTTTTTCTAATAATGATTGCAATGTTGTCATATCGCCGTTCGCATTTTGTAAGTCCCACTCGACATTCCCATCTAATAGCTCATCAATACGCTCTATAAAGCCGTCACGTGTGTCATCTAAAGCTTCATGACTGACGTGTTGTAAGATACCAATTTTAATTGGTTCATCTTGGGCTTTAACCGTTTGAGTTGCTGGAAAAATAGATACGAACGCTAAGGCAATGATTGTTACTAATTGAATTATTTTTTTCATTTTATATGCTCCTATTCAATCGTTGACGGATCGACACCGATGGCTTCAGCAAAATCTTCGTTCACTACAATTTGAAAATCTTTCCCTAATTCAATTTCCATTTCTCCAGGGTTTAAATCTTCATCCAACATGCGAATTACCATTTCTGCTGTTTGAACACCGTAGTCTTCATAAGAGTTTGATAATGTTGCTAGTCCGTTTGTTCTTACAACTGAATCAGATGACCCAATTGTTGGGATCCCTGCTTCTTTAGCAATATCTCCAACTAAAGTAATGGCACTATCAATCGTATTATCCGTTACCATAAACATCGCATCGACATTACCAACAAGTGCATTCATCACTTGTGATATATCGTTCGTACTAATCACTGTTTGAACATCCGTCGCTAAACCTTGTTCTTCAAGTAATTCAACGGCTACGCCCGCTTGAACTTGTGAGTTGACCTCACTTGAGTTGTAAATTAAACCAACTGTTTCAACATCTGGAAAATTACGTATTAATAAGTCGACTTGTTCTTCGATCGGCGCCATATCACTTGTTCCAGTAATATTTCCTCCTGGAGCTTCGATAGAGTCTGCTAAACCAGCTTCAACTGGATCTGTTACTGCTGCAATAAAAATTGGCTTCTCTTGTTCAACTGCTGCTAAAGTTTGAGCAGCAGGCGTTGCGATGGCAAATAAAATATCATTGTCACGCGCAACTTTTTCACTTAATGATTGAAGACTCGATTGGTCACCACTGGCATTATTAATATCCCATTCAATACGGTCGCCATAAGCTGAATTGTCTAACGTCTCTTGAAAACCTTTCAGCACTGCATCTAAAGCTTCGTGCTCTACATATTGAACAACACCTATATTAATTGTTTCTTCTTGTGCTTGGACTGCTTGGCCACCTGCTAACATTGGAAGTAAAGCTAATACAACGGTAGTAATAATATTAATAAATTTAAATCGACTTTTCATTTTGAATTCTCCTTATCTTTTATTCGGAATCTTCAGAGCTCTCTTCTTCAGATTCTTCTGTATTTTCTTCATCTGATGTTTCTTCTGAACCTAAATCAATATTTGATAAATCTAGACCTAATGTTTCTGCATTTTCTTCATTAACAACTAATTCTAATGTATCTGCGGATTCAACTGGGATAATCTCACCAGATTCAATGATTTCTACTAGCATTCCCGCTGTTTGTTTACCTAATTCGTAATAATCTAAACCATATGTCGTTAACCCATTTGCTAAAGCCATATCCTTTGATCCACCGATAATTGGCAGCTCAGCTTCTAATGCTAAATCTCCAACTAGTGTCATTGCACTTGCAATTGTGTTATCTGTTACTGTGAAGACTGCATCTACGTCATCATTAACTAAACCACTCATGACTTGAGAGATGTCATTCGTTGAAGTCACTGTTGCTTCAACAACTTCAATGCCAGCTGCTTCAAGGGCTGCTGTTGCTTTTTCTGCTTCACTCATTGAGTTTGCTTCACCTGAGTTATAGATGATTCCAACACGTTCTGCGTCAGGAACAACTGCTTGGAGTAAAGCTACTTGGTCTTCAATTGGACCAGCATCGGTCGTACCAGTAATATTTGCTTCTGGCTCTTCTAAGTTTTGGACTAAACCTGCACCAACAGGGTCACTGACTGATGAGAATAATACGGGTTTCTTTTGTTCGACATTCGCAATAGCTTGAGCGGCTGGCGTTGCAATAGCGAAAATATAATCACTACTGTTCGTCACATTCTCACTCATTGATTGTAAGTTTGCTGTGTCTCCTGAGGCATTTAAATAATTTAAAGTTAGGTTTTCACCTTCAACATAACCGGCTTCTTCTAAGCCATCAATGAAACCTTGATAGTTTTGGTCTAATGATTCATGCTCTACAAATTGAAGGACACCTACGTTAATTTCTTCTTGATCTTGTGCTTCTGCAGACATTGGTGCTGCGATTGTACCTAATGCTAATAATGAAACTAAGGCTGTTTTTAAATATCGATACATAATTTATTCCTCCATTTTTTCTATTTTTTTATAACAAAAAACCCCTGTCAGATTTGATTAAAATCTAACAGGGGTAAAGAACTTCTCTTATCCTCTATATAGGTGAACCTCTTTGATACACCCGCTTTAGATTTTAATCTTTCGATTAGTTATCTATGCGGGCATCATAATTGACAGCTCCTCATAGATACAAACGTTATCGTTTACGGTTTGTATCTATCGTTGTCAGATACAAACACTATCTAAAGTAGCTGTAAAAATATGCTGATAATTGTATGCAAAGATGTTTAGTCATCGAGAATGTTCCTTTCAGTACGTTTTTGTTGTATCTAATATAACTGACTCATTATTAAAAGTCAACACATATTCTATATTATTTTTAATCTTTTTATCATTTAATTCACACGATGCTCATCTGTCCCCGTTTTAATTACTTCTAAAGCTGAGTTTAATCCACCTTCAACTAAGTTTTGAACAGCAATATCTGTGTAATAAGCAATATGTGGCGTATAATGAATGTTTGGATGATTAAGAATTTGAAGGAAGACTTCATCTTCAATTACCTGGCCTTCCCAATTTTTTGGAATAAAAGGCCCTTCATCTTCATAGACATCTAAGGCAGCATTTTTAATTTGTCCACAATCAATCGCTTCAATTAAGTCTTGAGTCTTCACAATCTTACCGCGGGCTGCATTAATTAACGTTGTGCCCGGCTTCATCTGATTGAATAAATCATGGTTAAACTGGTGATAATTGTCTTCAGTCAATGGCATGTGGATGGTCACAATATCAGCATCTTTGATCGCTGTTTGCAAGTCAGGTTGATAAACTACATGCTCTTTGAACTCTTCGTGTTCGACAATATCATACCCAACCACTTCAGCGCCAAAGCCATGTTTATATATTTTTGCGACTCTTGATCCAATTCGACCGACACCGATAACAGCTACTTTTAAGCTTTGAATCGAATGACTTCGAATGCTTGGCTCCCAGGTGAAGTTTTGTGACGCCACCCTTTGGTCGATTTCATCACTGTTTCGAATCAGACGCATGGCAGCGTAGACGGCAAACTCTGCGATTGATTCTGGAGAGTAACTTGGGACATTTGTAATGATGACATCATTGTCACTCGCTGCTTTTAAATCATACATTTCATAGCCGGCGCTTCTTTGAGCAATAACTGGAATTCCCAACTCTTTGAGCTTCGAGTAGACAGGCTCTACAATATCGGAAACTTGCATATTCGTTATCCCATCAAAGCCTTCTGCTAAGTGAACTGTCTCTGGCGTTATATATTCTGGTGTCATTTCGACATGAATCGAATGCGCCTTCGACCATTGCTCCATTACCTCTGCTTCTTCTGGTGTCACACCAAATGCGATGATTTTTGTCAAATGAATCTCTCCTTTTAATCTAAAAAAGCCCGTTCAGATTTAACTAAACGGACTTTCAAGTGATGTCGTTGAATCAATTTATGCACCGTTTATTCTTGTTGTCGCTAACCAAGATGGTATAAGATAAATTGTTAAATTCATATTACGCTATTATGTGACTCAAGTCAATTTATTTTTAATTGAATTCTCATTTTAATTTAATTCTTCTTTGCTGTCGGTTAAATCACCTGAGTGTTCGAGACTAAAGCCGAGATTCATCTCCGGTTGATCATCTTCATATCCTAGGTAAACAATCCCAAAATCCTTCAACCTAGCAAATACCTCTCTAAATTCGCGTTCAAAGCGAGTAGAATTTACTTCTTCAGCAGCTACCCCAAGCGCCTCACAGCCTAAGCCTTTAGCAAGTAGTAGAGCTCGCGGAAGGTGGTAACCTTGAGTGACAATCACAACTTGATCCACACCAATCACTTCTTTTAATCGGTATAAACTTGCATGTGTGGAATAACCTGCATGATCTAAATAAATTTGCTCACTTGGCACCCCTTTGTCGACTAGATATTGTTTCATAACGCCGACCTCATTGTAGTATTGGTCCGCATGATCTCCACTCATAATCAGCGGATTATCTGGATTCTCCAAATGAATTTCATATGCTTTATCTAAACGATTCGCTAATATTTGACTCGGGTATTCATTATTTACAACGCCCGCTCCAAGTACAAGGATTGGCACATCATCATTCATAGTTTGATTTATTTCGTTCGCATCGACGACATTCGAACTTGTTGAGAGAATAACAAACAAGTTAATTCCAATCACAGCTAGGGCAGCTAATGAAACAACGGTTAAAAGAAACTTGCCCACGCTTTTTATAATAAACCAAATAAAATTAACAATAGTAACGATCGATATTCCCTCCCTTGAAATTTGACTGTTTAGTATATTACCAATCATTTTTAAGGGGTTCAATATATAACCGTTATATTTAATAAATAATTATACTTTAATAAAAAAACTACACTATCAAACGATAGTGCAGCTTTAATAAACTTATTTAGTTACATCGACGGTTTGAACCCAGCCTTCAGGTGCTTCAACGTCACCCTTTTGAATTCCTACTAATTCAGCATAAAGTTGTTGGGTAATTTCCCCTACTTTAACACCGTCTGTATAAGTATACTCTTTATCACCATGCGTAATTGAACTGATTGGCGCAATGACCGCAGCTGTACCCATAGCTCCCGTTTCACTGAACTGGTCTAATTCATCCACATAAACATCGCCTTCGACAACTTCTAAGTCTAAACGGTTTTCTGCTAACCAAATTAACGAACGTTTCGTAATACTTGGTAGAATCGATGGCGATTTAGGTGTGACAAATTTATTATCTTTTGTAATACCGAAGAAATTCGCAGAACCAACTTCTTCAATCTTCGTATGAGTCGCTGGATCTAAATAAATCGCGTCACTATACCCTTGGTCCTTCGCAAGTTTTCCTGGTAAGTAACTACTTGCATAGTTTCCACCAACTTTTTGTGCTCCCGTTCCTCTTGGTGCCGCACGGTCAAAATCACTCACTAAGAATTTAGACGGCGCCATTCCACCTTTAAAATACGGTCCCACAGGCGTCACAAAAACAGTGAATAAATATTCTTTTGCAGGTTGAACCCCAACTGTATCGCCGATTCCAATTAATAATGGACGAATATATAAAGTCGCTCCACTTTCATAAGGAGGGACCCACTCTTCATTGGCACGTACAACTTCATGAATTGCGTTAATAAAATCTTCTTCTGGATACGCTGGCATTAGTAATTTTTCAGCTGAATCTATTAAACGTTGTGCATTTAATTCTGGACGGAATAATTGAATTTCGCCTGTTTTAGTGCGGTAAGCTTTCATTCCTTCAAAGGCTTGTTGTCCGTAATGAAGTGCTGTTGATGCTTCAGAGATGAAGACATTCTTTTCTGTTTCAATACGTCCTTCAGACCACTCGCCATCTTTATAATATGCACGGAATTTTTTTCCCGTATCAATATATCCGAAGCCTAACTCGACCCAATTAATCGTTTCTGGTGTTATCTTAGTCAAAACTCTCATCCTTCCAATAATAAAATCATAGTCATATACTACAACTTATTGATTAAAAAAGCTACAATTCTATGAGAAAAATATTTGAATTGTCTCATAATACTTTATTTATCCCTTATTTAACGTGTATTGCAATATACTTGTTATCTTTCTGTTATAGATTCATGTTACAATGCTTATACAATTTTACAAGAATATGCATGTCGAAAGGAAATATATATGAAGAAACTTTTACTACTCACTCTACTTTTCACTTTAAGTGGGTGTAGTTACTTTACGAGTGAACCTGAAAGTGTCACGACTCCAAATCAAGAAACGCAAACAGAAAGTCAAAGTGAGGAAGTTGCTCAAGAGGCAACTGAATCAACGCCAGCGAATAATACCTTTGACAATGTCTTTAACGAAACAGTTATTGGACAAGATCGCTACCCTGCGACAACGTTACCTGATTCAATTCCCATTAGTGACTTACGTGTAGCCATCGATGAGTTCTACACAGAAGCGATGCCAGAAGACGAAAAAGAAATGAATTATGAAAAAATAGATCCTGAAACGATCGAAACACTTCAAGAAACATTCAGTGAAAATGAAGTCTACGAGCCCCTTGATATTACCGTGGACCAAATTTCGCTTGAATTAGGTGGCGAAACAAATTATATCGCGCGTATCGTTGTTGGTATGCCTTATGAAGAAGCTGAGGATTTAATTGAGGAACATGATATTTTAGTCCTAAATGAAGCTCTCAGCCAATTAGAAAACCGTTTAGTACTCTTAGCTCATTACGATGGAGAGGCTGATACATTAACGCCGTATCATTTAAATAATAGTACAACGAGTATCTTCTCGCTCGCAGATTCTGAAGGCGAAACTTCTTCAGATTCTGAATAATAATTTATGACATAGTAAAAGCCCGTCACACTGTAAAAAGGTGACGGGCTTTTGTTTATTTACCTAAACTTTTACGGTAATTTTTAACAATTTGTTGGCCTACTATGATTTTATCTTCGAGTAAGATGCTTACGATTTCTTCATCCGTGAGCTCTCGATCAGAATCATCAATTATTTGGCTAATCGTATCTTTAATATAATTTGCAGACAGTCCATCACGTGTTAGTGAACGGGATGTATTAATAAAGTCTGTAAAGGCTGAAACTTGCTTGTTAAATTCGATATTCTTATTCGATGCAATATGGTACACAATCGGCTCAGGTAAGCGGGTTTCTTTCGCAATATCCTTCATCGATAACGTTGCCTTATATTCATCTTTCCCTAAGAAATAGCGTTTGTGGGCTTTAACCATACACATGACCACTTCTAAAATTAGTTGTTCGCGGATACGCAAGTTATCTGCTAAGCGTTGGTAGCCTTCTTCATGCGGCTCAATATAATTATTTAACTCTTCATCTTTTTTAGCTGCCATCTCATCAAAATAAGTCTGGTTAAAAGAAATTTTTGGATAGTATTGACGATTATAGCGTATTTGTAAGCCGTCGCCGACTGGCGTAACAGTTACATCCGGAATCAAGTTAATCTTGTCGACTTGATTAAATAAAGCAGCTGGGTTGGTGCGCAATGTATGGAAGTAATTTACACTTTCCATAATCTCTTCATTAGAAATTTGCGTCTGATCTTGAATCTCAGCGTAATCTTTATCACGTAACTCTTCGAAAAACACTTCTAATAAATAGTATGCTACATTTGGTGCATGTAAGTCCTGTTCCGTTTGTATCATCATCGACTCTTTTAAATCATAAGCCCCAATACCAGCAGATTCCAATTGCTTAATTAATGTCACCGCATCTAATGTAACGATCACTGGCATATCAATTTTCTTAGCTAATTCTTCTACTGTATAAGGTAAATAGCCTCTTTCATCTAAGTATTCTATCGATTTAACCATCGCATCACGGATATCAGTATGGCGATATAATAATATTTGCTCAAACAAATACGTATCTAAACTTTGGGTACTTTCTTTTAATTCTTCGGCTTGTTTCGTACCTTCAAAACGCTTAAAAGCTGGGATTTGTTGTTCAATACTATACTCTAAATCGATAAAAGGATTATCTAAGATCGCATCTTCTAAATAATAAGTTAATTGCTCAGCATTTAAATCAAGTATATCTAATAATTGCGGATTACTCATAATAGCTGAATTTTTTAACCCTTCAAAGACTTTTACTGACTCATCCTCTTGAATGGTTACTTGATCTAATGGTTCTTTTTGAACGTCACGTTCTTTCATCTTATCACTCCTCTCACTTATCTTCTCTTTAATATTATAGATTATTAAAAGGCTTTCGTCTATTATATCAATGCAGCCGTTGTATTTTCACAACGGCTGCATTTAGAATATATATAGATTATTCCGCAAAGAAACGATGTTGGAAATCTAATTCCATCGGTGTCACGAATTCATACCCTTGTTCAATTAATTCAGGGACAAGGCGCGCCACTGCATCAACTGTATATTGCGCTGTATCATGCATCAGAACGAGCATATCATTTGATAAATTCGCCATCACATTCTGATAAATTAACTCCGCATCTTGAAGTTCCCAGTCTAAGGAATCCACATTCCAAATAATTGACGTCATATCTGAAAGTAGACGAACAACCCGAGGACCTCCCGCACCAAATGGCATTCGGTATAAGGTTGGTGCAACGCCCGTTGCATCCACAATTGATTCTTGCGTCCATTCGATTTCCTGAATTACTTCTTCATCCGAAATCTGGCTGAAATCAGGATGTGAATAACTATGGTTCGCAATGATATGTCCTTCTTCAACTATGCGTCTTGCCATCTCAGGATGATCATCAACATAAGCCCCATAGACGAAGAATGTTGCTTTCACACCATTTTCTGCAAGTATCTCTAAGATTTGCGGGGTATATTCCATATTTGGTCCATCATCGAAAGTTAAAGCAATTTGAGGCGACGGATTGAGTGGTGTTCCTTTTAGTCGTTCACTCAGTACTGGGTTTGCGAAAATCGCATCCAAGGTTGGCTGCTCATAATTTCCGTAACTATGCCCGTTTATAATCGCCGCGACTAAATTATCCATTGATAGATGATATGACTCATAAGTTTGCGCCATATACGGCTGATCCGTAAAGTGACCTGCTTTATCGGTTAACTCATTAGCTAACTGAACAACTTCATATAAGTTACTACGAGTCACTGTTTCAATACTTGTAAAATTCTCCAGCTCACTTCTTAATGCATCCATCTCTTGTAATTTTCCAGGGGCTTGATTTAATAAATCATTGCCTTTAGCCACATATTCATTCTCTTCATCTGGTAAAGCACTTTGAGTTTGAGCAATTAAATCAGGCGTAACTCCTTCTCTAACTAAAGGGACTTCATCCATTAAAGGATTCCCTGCGAATACCGGTGATAAGGCTTCTAAGACTTCAAACTGCGCTTGAGCTTCGTCAACTGTATTATTTAATTCTTCTCTTGAGTCTGAAGGTAGCTTATTGGCAGATATTTCTGCTTGCTGAATCTCCTCTTGGGTGACATCGGATCTTAATACTTGATTATTTTGATCCTCAAACAAGATACTAATATCTTCTTGGGCTGCTTGTAATCTCTCTTCTTCTGACGGATAGAAAGCACTATATAAAACACCCAATACTAAAAACATCCCAAGTACCGATAATAATATTTTTCCAACATCTGATTTGATAAACTCTGATATAAATTTCATTACAACAAGTAGACCTACCTTCATTTTTTACTTTTTATTCATTCTCCAAATACGTATTAAATGTATCTCCGTGTTCAAAATCTCCATATTCAAAGCCGCGCATAAACCAAGCTTGACGTTGCTCTGCTGATCCGTGAGTGAAACTATCTGGTACAACCCGACCGGTTGCCCGTTCTTGAATCGTATCGTCTCCAACCGCAAATGCTGCTTGTAAGGCTTCATTAATATCTCCGGATTCTAACAAGCCTTCTTCTTGAGCATATTTAGCCCAAGCTCCGGCAAAGTAATCCGCTTGTAATTCTAAACGCACATTTAGTTCATTCGCTTCTGTCTCTGACAATCTTCTTCTCAGTTCGTTATATTCATCCATCACACCTATTTCATTTTGGATATGATGACCTACCTCATGAGCAACAACATAGGCCATCGCAAAATCTCCTGGCGCCCCATATTGTTGCGATAAATCACGCCAGAAAGATAAATCAATATAGACATTCGCATCGGCAGGGCAATAGAACGGACCTGCTTGAGAACTTCCAAAACCACAACCAGACGTTGCAGTCCCACCTTCATATATTACCATACCTGGCTCGTCATAAGTCATATTCTCAGTAGAAAATGACTCATTCCAAAAATCTTCTGTACTAGCTAATACAGAAGAGACAAAGTTAAACTCATCATCAGTAACGCCTGTCTCACTTTGTTGCGCTTCATTATTCACTTGAATTTCATTTGTTGGTTGGTTCATATTGTTACCGCCAAGTAAATCACCAAAGCCACCTAATGTGCCCCCGCCTAAGACGGAGAAAAGAATGACGGCGAGGACAATCCACTTACCTTTACCGGGTATAAGAAACAACAGATTTAATAACCCCCCGCCCATCGATGAGCGTGAGCCCCCTCGGTTACGACCTAAACCACCTGATTGACCGCGACGATCTTGAACATTTTTACTACGACGTAAATCTTCCCATTTCATAATTGCTCCTCCATTTTTTTGGTTTTTTTAAACAAATGGTGCTATAAGTCGAAGAACTGCGTCCCAAACACTACCAATGAGACCCACTTTAATATCTTGTAACTGGATACGTCTAGATTTCGCTTGAGATTCTAGAAAATCTTTACTAATATCTTCAATCACTGGATGATAATAAAACATCGTGCTCGTTTCAAAGTGCAAATAAAGTGACCGATAATCTAAATTAATCGTACCGACGGTCGCTACTTTATCATCTGAAACAAACGTTTTTGCATGCAAGAAGCCGGGTGTATATTCATAAATTTTAATCCCAGCTTTCATTAACGGTCTATAATATGAACGTGTCAGCCTAAATACCATCTTTTTGTCCGGAATGCCGGGTGTCATTAAACGAACATCCACCCCGCGCTTAGCGGCTAATTGCATCGCTGTTTGTAATTCATATGAAATCACGAGATACGGTGTATAAATATACACATAATCTTGGGCATTATTTAAAATTTCACGGTAGACATTCTCCCCTACGGGTTCAACATCCAAAGGTGTATCTCCAAAAGGCTGAACAAAGCCCATCTCATCCATCGCTGTTTCATCTTCTTGTAATTCGCGTGTTTCATTCATAATATGATCAATGCGAAATGGCTCATAGGATTCGTCCGTATAATAAAAAGAATTCCACATATTTAAGAATAAATTCGTTAAATTCCATGTTGCTGGCCCTTGAATTCGAACCATATTATCTTTCCAATAACCAAATCGTTCCTTCATATTAATATATTCATCCGCAATATTTAAACCACCTGTATAACCAATCTCACTATCAATAATGACAAACTTTCGATGGTCACGAGTATTATAGACCATTGAAATTAATGGCTTTACCGGATTAAACTTTAAGGCTTTAATACCTAACTCTTCAAGTTGCTCATCAAAATCTTTAGGTAGACGTGTAATAGATCCAAAATCATCATATAAGAACCGAACATCGACACCTTCTTTGGCCTTTTCCTTTAATACTTCAAAAATCGAATCAAACATTACGCCTGTTTCTACGATGAAAAACTCAATAAAAATTGTACTCTTTGCTTGTTTCAAGTCATATATTAATGATGACATCATCGATTCTCCATTCGGAAAATACTTTGCATCAGTATTTGTATACACCGGCATATGCGCATAATTGCTTATATATTGACTTAAAGCAGAAAGTCTTTTATCTTTCTTCTCTAAATATTCTTGCGCTGATGGAACCGATGTCATTTCTTTTGAATGCAGCTTTTGCAATAAATCCACGCTTCGACGCATCCAAATTATTGGTCGCTTGTTACCTATCATTAAATACAGTATCCCACCAAATAAGGGGAATAATGTAATGGCAATGATCCAACTCATTCGATATGCTGGACTCTCATCTTTATTCACTAGATACAAAACCATGATAATTGATGCAAAAGTGAAAGCAAACTGAATATAAGCTGAATAAGCAACAATATTGTTCATAATGATGACAAACCACACAATCTGAACAATAAATGCCACTGCAAGAACACCCACGCGTTCTAGCGTTGACTTTTTCTCTGGTTTCATTCTTTGCATCCCCTCCATAATACTTATTTTTAACTACTATTTATTATAGTAAATATTTTCTCATAAGACTATTAATCTATAGTATTATTTTGTTTTTTTGACTTTTTGTCCCTGATTTATCATAATACTCATATGAAATTCAACTCTAAACTTAAGAAAGGAGTTCCATTATGAAAATACTCATCGATGCAGATGCTAGTCCTATTAAAAACGAAGTCATCCAACTAGCTGAAAAATTTCATCTCGAAGTTGTCATTGTCTCTAGTATATCTCATTATACCTTCGACACTTATCCAGACTTTGTCAAAGTCATCTATGTTGAGACCGGTACAGACCGCGCTGACTTTAAAATCGTTCAACTTGCTCAACCGAGAGACATCATCGTGACTCAAGATTACGGTCTTGCCTCATTATTACTGCCTAAGAAATGTCGCGTCATTCACCACAATAGTTACGAATATACCCAAGAAAATATCGATCTGCTTTTACATCGCCGACACTTTAGTGCTTTGGAAAGACAAAGTGGTATACGTACTAAAGGACCTAAAGCTTTTACAGATGGTGATCGCAAAAAGTTTTCACAATTTCTGTTACACATCTTAGAAAACTCATAAGAATGCCTATGAAAAAAGAGCCAAAAGGTTGAGTGATTCTCAACCCCTTGCTCAATGTAATAATTCTGATTTGTAATTTAGTTAGACTGCGAACGATAATTAACCATGACTTCTGCAAATATTTCAGCACTTGTCGGTGGTGTAAAGGTAATAGCATTCGCACCCGCTTCGATCGTTTCTTCAATTGATTCCTCAGTTGGCCCTCCGGTCGCTATGATTGGCACCATTGGTCCAACTTCATCACGGATTTGTTTAACTAAGGCTGCTGTATTGGCTCCTGCCGATACGTTTAGCATATCTGCTCCAGCGTTTAGCTTCGTAATATAATCATCTTTATCACTTGCAATCGTTGCAATCACTGGTACATCGATGCATTTATTAATTTCTGTAATCACTTCTTTCTTCATCGGTGCATTGACAATGACACCGTAAGCTCCCATTTGTTCAGCTTGAAAGGCAAGGTCTACACTTCGTTGACCCGTTGTCGTTCCGCCACCCACTCCAAGGAATACAGGCACTGAAGAAACATCGACGATCGATTGCATAATTGTTAATTGTGGTGTAAATGGATAGACAGCAATCACAGATTGAGCATTACTGTTTTTGATAATCGCTACATCCGTTGTAAATAAAAGTGATTTAATCCGTTTTCCTAATATTTTCACTCCAGATGCTTTATAGATCGCATCAGGCATTTCAACAATTCTTGTTTTTAACTCTGCTTGAAATTCTGGAATAAACTTCTCTTTCTTTTCAGGTTGTTCAGAAACAACATCTGTTAAAATTATACGTTGTTCATTGTCTTCTGTTATTTCCGTTGTAACAGCTTGATAACTTGGTCCTGGCTGTTCAAATCGATCACTGTTAAATTTTTCTTCGTTTGTCATAATTCACACTCCTTAATAATACTTCTACCATTCTATACAAAAAAGACCACAAATTAAAGTTTTCTCACCTGCGGTTACCGAGAGTACTTTCTTTGCGGTCTTTTATAATTTTCCTATTAAACTTTTTCAGTCATCATCGAAATATCTTTCGCTACATCTAGTAAAGACATCACATCTTCATTTTCTAAGGCATAAACAACACGTTTACCGTGTTTTTCTGACGTTATCACACCACTGTTACGTAATGTAATTAAGTGATGAGACGTCGTTGCGACTGACGCATCGATAAATCGTGAAATTTCATACACGCATAATTGCTTATAGTGCGCTAGGAGTTCTACGATTTTAATTCGATTTAAATCACCTAATACTTTAAATATATCAGCTTTACCTTCTACTATATTAGTGTCAATTATATTTTTAACGTTAGCCATTTCCAAATCTATGGCTTCGTCATTTAGGCATTCATATTGAGACATATTGTCACCTCTCATTTTACAAATATTATAATTTGGTTATCACCATAGAATTATAGCATTTGTATTGACATAAATCCAATGAAGTTTTGAATGATATGTAAAAGAATTGAATATTCAAGGCGTCTCGTATATAAATAAACAAAGGTAAACCCTGCAGATAATACAAAGTACACCATGAAATCAATCCAGTTAGCTGGACCATGTAACATCGTAAAGATGACTGCAGCCACAAATGCCCCAATGATTGGCATTAAAGAGAATGTATACTTCATGATTAGTCCTCTTAAGATATACTCCTCAGTAATCGGCGTTAAAATAACGATATTAATAAACATTAAAATTGGGTTCATATTTTGAACTAAGGACTCGACCGCCGTTTGGTTCCCTGGTTGAACATAATCCGGTGCCGCAAACATAATAATCATATTAAGTAGCACTTGAAGTAAATAAATGAATACATATATTTTCAATGCTGTGGCAATATTTTGCCAAGTAAAAGTTTTAAAATCAAAAAATTTAAAGCCTAAAAGCTTGCCTGTCACAATGATTAAAACTGTTAGACCAAGCGTCTGTAGAAAATACTCCATCGGTGCATGCGTCATTAAATTAAGTAAATTACCTTCTGTCAAAGTTTCAACAGTTAATTCAACTTCAGCATTTAGCGCACCTCTCCGAATGACCCATGTCTCAGCTAAGACCCGTACATAAAAGTAGGCAGCAATCAAAAGCGGGGCTTTCCACCAACTCCCTTTTACTTGATCGGACCATGGTCTCTTTAATTCTTTCCATACACCTTGCATAACTTACCTCTATTCTTCTGTTGTCTCGAACATATCTGGTGTGAGTGTTGCTTCTAGTTTATTGATTTCTTGAATAACATCAAAGCCTACAAATTCAGCGAACTCTTCATAGGAATAAACGATCTCATCTGTGAAATCAATGATCGTCCCCGCACTTTCAAGTAAGTATAATTCAATACCCGTCATTTGCTCCTCATCATTCATCGCAACAAGTCCCATGCCGAACACACCGTTCTCGTAGTCGACGTTCATCGTCCCTTCAATCGCCGTTGTCGCTCGATCGAAGAACTCAGATAACTCTGGGTATTCTTCCTGTTTCGCTTGCGCAATTTCATTGTAAAGTGCTCCAATGTCACCCGCAATCATGACTTGCTCGCCCATCTCGTTCGCTTCAAACGCATTGATGACTTCTTCATGACCCAACCACTCGATCGCAACTTCTGTTAAGAAATCTTCCACTCGAAACATTTCTAAATTGGCACTATTTAAACCACCTTCAGTCGAATCCAATTGCACAACTTTCCCTTGAAGTTCGTCATAGTTTTCTTGAGTGAAGACATAAAAATCTTCCACGACCGTCCCAGCATAAATTTGAGGCTGTGTATTCAAAGCATCGGCAGCATATTGAATTAAATCATCCACTGAAATATGTGCTTCTTGAATGGACTCACGGTCACTTCTTGAGAAGATGGCATTCGGTAAATAAGGAGGTCTTAATTGAGCGGTATAATATTTATCCCCGTCTTTCAATGAGTTTTGAGAGATTAAATCCATTTCCTCACCGACAACAACAAAACTTGCATATTCAACTGAACGTTGATCTAACTGACTCACGCCTTCTAAAAAGGCAAGCGGTGAAGAAGTATCCAAAGCTGATTCCATTGGTACTTCCTCAGTTTCTACAATACTTTCAACTTCCGGACTCTCTTCAGTTGATGCATCCTCTGTTGCCTCTTCTGAAGTCTCCTCTACCGATTCTTCAGAACTTTCTTGACTTTCTTCTTCAGATGGGCCTTCCGATGTAGACTCTTTCCCCCACTCAACTGATTCGATGGGAGAGATATTTTCTGCAAAAGTTGTTATGACAGGTGAAGATAAACCGAATAAAAGCGCCAACACAAGGAGGCTAAGACTTTTTTTATTGTTCATTTACTTAATTCCTTTCTAAATGTCTTTTACTGAGCTGCATTAATAATATCTAACGTATCTAGCAATTCATCAAAGTGGCTAATAATATAATCCGCTTCTTTAAGATGCTCACGGTGACTTTCTTCAGTAGCTAAACCAATCGATGCATGTGTATGCTTTCCATACTCCATATCAACCGTTGAGTCGCCGACATAAATCATCTCATCTAAACGAATATCATATCGTCTGGCAATTTCGTGAAGAGCAGTTGGGTTTGGCTTTGGTCCAAAGTCATCGGCACCGCCAACAAATTCAAAGTATTGATCAATGTTTGCTAACTTTAACGTTTCCTCAGCAATCCGGCGATTATCATTGGTAACAACAGCTAAAATATAATCATCTTTGAGGGCTTCCAGTGCATTCATTGCGCCGTCCATTACCAATACATGCTCACCGTGACCTTTGACATAGTCTAAATAAGTATCTTCTAAGATTTCTTCAATTTCAGAGACCGGCATATCCAAAATCTTACTAAATTCTCTAGCTTGGTCAATGATACTGCCCGCAGCATAAATTGAATTAGCCACAACTATATCACCTTCCACACCCATATGCTTTCTGAATGCTTCTTTGTCTTCATCATTCAAATCGGTTTTATCTAATAATAAGTTAGTCACATCGACACTTGGTTGGTCCCAAGTCCTTCCTAATTCTATTAATGTTCCATCTTTATCTAAAATAATTGCTTTAATCAATTGAAAGTCCTCCTAAAAGTTGTTAAATTCCCATTAATTGTATCATATTTGTATGCAAAAAAAGAATGCAAACAGCGTATGTTTACATTCTTCTAGATATAATTTAAATTTGTAATCCGAAAAAAATTAACTCATAGATATAAGACAATGGCATGAATGAACTTGACCAATACACCGGAACAAAATCCGCACTAATTAAAGCTTTGGAAATCATCGGTATAGAATATCTTTGTCTTCTTCCAAATTCCACCATTATATTAGCAAATTGACGAAATGATAAATTTGAGTTATTACTGTTTGAAGCCATAACTGTCCCAAATGGTGACGTGTTTGCTTCGTTTCCTTGAGTTGATTCGTCGCCTTCAGGTGTTTCATCCACACTTTCAGAAGAATCCATATCTCCAGGTGTTTCTATCGTTGAGGATTCTGGTCGACTGCTTGAGCTATTATCTACTTCACTTGATTGTGAAGAGGATTCCACTTCTTCTCCGCTTTCTTGGCTTGAACCTGTTTCTTGGCTTGAACCTGGATTTGATGACTCTGGCGGTGTTTCTGATTCATCACTGCTCGATTCTTCAGGTTCAGATTCAATATTTTCAGGTGGATCTGGTGGAGGTGGTAACTCCCCTTCTTCACCATCTGCAATGGGTTGTTCAAAATCATCACGACCATCTTCTAAATAACTTCCTTCGTTTGAAGAGTTATCAATGGCTGCTACTTGAACGAGAGGTGTTTGGCTACTTATAAAAATTAAAAGCAACAAAACAACTAAGCCCAAGAAGAAATTTTGCTTACGCTTATTACAATTCATAAGAGCCTCCTTTAGTTTAATTTTTCCTTAAAATAAATATATCATAATATTTACTAAAGAAGTCGATTAACATACATTTGTAGCCATATCATAATAAATTTAATATAAATAGAAACTATTCTGTCATATTACTGTAAAATACAGAGAGTGTAAAATATCTTGTGTAAATAGAAAAAAGGAAGCCCCTTCTGTAGAATAGAGTTACCACACTACATTCACAGAAAAGAGGACTTCCCTATGAACAATCTTACTACAGATATCTTACAGACT
>NZ_JBGQQY010000029.1:0-25052 GCF_045528545.1 Ruoffia sp. FAM 26254 | reverse complement strand
TGTCATCGATTGCACACAAACGGAACACGATTCCACGGAAATCCTTACACTACCGAACACCGTTGGAAGTATTTTTGAGTTACTTAGATGAAGCAGTTTTGTCTAGCTTAATTTGACAAATCAAAATTTTAGAAAATATTATATAAAATGGCTTGACCTTGACGTAACGTTAAGGTGTAATCTGTATGAAGAGGTGAGGAAATGAGTTATTCAATTGGAGAATTAGCAAAACTAGCCGGGATTAGCACAAGGACTTTGCGTCATTATGATGCGATTGATTTATTAAAACCAGCTTATATCGACGAGAATGGTTACCGAATTTATAGTGAAAACGAAGTGAAAATGCTACAACAAATAATGTTTTACCGAGAATTTGGCATCACATTGGAGGAAATTCATGCGATTGTTAATTCTTCAGAATTTGATCGTCTTAAAGCGTTGGAAACACATTACCAACACCTCAAATCGGAAAAAGAACGTATTAGTCAATTGATGAATACAGTCGAAAACACAATTAAAATATACAAGGAGGACTTAACAATGTCTAAAAAAGAATTTGAAGGCTTTAAAAAACAACAAATTAAAGCTAATGAAGAAAAATATGGTGAAGAAATCAGAGAAAAATACGGTGATGATGTCATTAATTCATCAAATAAAAAATTCGGAAATTTAACGCAAGAACAGTACGAACATATTGAAAAGCTTAATGAAGAAATCAGTGAAGCTTTAGTAAATGCCGTACCAGAAGGGAAACCTGAAAGTGCAGAAGGGCAACGAGTTGCTGAATTACATAAAGAATGGCTAATCATGGTTTGGCCAGATGATCTATACTCTGAAGAAGCACACATTAGCCTAGTTCAAATGTATACACAAGATGAGCGTTTCAAGAAATACTATGAAGATATTACTGAAGGCGCAACGGATTACTTATACGAAGCAATCAAGGTATTTTACAATAAATAAGCGAAGACCGTAAATATTTAGAAAAATCGAGGCCTATGCTATACTTGTCTAAAGTAACAATCTGAAGTGAGGATGGATAGAGATGAGTCATAGAAATAAAGGGTTTTTAGTAGCGATGTTATTCGCGATGCTATTTAACCCAATAAGCATAGCAGCATCAGAAAGTAGTTCTAGTACAAGTGATGAAGAACTGGAACAAGTAGAATTAAGTGAAGAGGATAAGGTGAATTATATTCGCTGGTTTGGAGCCTATGACGATCTGCCCCAAATACCTTTAGATGAATTAAAGTCTACGTTTGAGACGTTCATTTCCGAAGGTTCAACCGACATGACTAAAGAAGAAGTCATTGAATTAGCGGGTGAGCCTGCCGAAACATTTGACGCAGGTGCAAGTGAATTCTTATTGTATTATTCAATGAATGATGAAGAATCAGCTATTCTATATGCACAAATATTCTCAGAAAAAAAGGCTGCGGAAGCAAGTAGTGGACAGGCAGATTCGACAGAATCTGTTGAAAGTACAGAAACAGAAGAGGAATTCGCTGCGCCTTATTTAACAGAAGTGAATTTATTGTTAGTGAATGAGACGGCCTTTGAGCCATTAAACATTACTTTAGAAGAAATTGAAACTTGGCAAGATTCAGAGAGTGACAATCGTGAGTTTACTACATTTGAAGAGTTACAGGAATTAATTGGTGAGCCATCAGAGATAACTTATCGATTCGAAGATGAAAGTTGGCTGTATGCTTGGATTCGAAATAGTGGTGAAACTGACTCAATAGATTATGTCATGAATGAAGTCGATGCTGACGGGAATATTGTGGAACTCAATACGATTGAAGAAAGCGAAGAGAACAGCGAGAGTGTCGAGATTTCTAGCCTAGATGAATCTAACAACACTGACGAAACAGCTGAATAAGCAGTTTGAACTAATTACCGCTTAGGTTTACAACAATCATTGTGTAGGCCTAAGCGTTTTTTAAAATAAATAAATAAGGGAGTCATGAATATGAATCGAATTAACTTAGTTGCTTTAGGTGTCAAGGATATTGGTAAGGCAATGAAATTTTATAAAGAAATTGGCTTTAAAACCTATGAAGAGGCTGACAACCCACCGATTGTATTTTTTGATAATGATGGGACAAAACTAGAATTATTTTCACTGAAAGCCTTAGCCAAAGAAATAAATCCAACCAACCCTCCAGTCATTAATACAGGTTTTAGTGGGATCACTTTAGCAATCAACTTTAAAACTAAAGTTGAAGTGGATGAATTTGTTAAACTGGTTGAGTCTGCTGGTGGGCCGATCGCGAAATATCCTGAACCTACGGATTGGGGCGGGTATAGTGGCTACTTCCAAGATATTGACGGTTATTATTGGGAAGTTGCATATGGCGATAGCTGGAAGTTCGATGAAAATAATATGCTAGTCATAGAATAATAAGTGTTGAATGAAGGAGCTGTGGTTGCAGCTCTTTTTTTGTTGGGAAAATGTGTAAACCTGCATTCGAATTCAATTCGAGTCCTAGATTACGACTAAACACGCAATCGGAAAAATCCGAGTACTCGATTCCAGCTATATACTGGTCCTATAAACGTGGACAACTAGAGACATGTCCGATTCATTCGTGGACTAAGTTCATTTCTGTCATTATCATCGTAGACAGAATTTTATTGCACAAAAAAATATCATCTCCAAGCCTTTCACATCGCAGTTACTTACAATTTTAAATAAATAATATTTATGAAAACGTTAAAAACTCCTCGACTAACACAATATATGTGCTATTATTATTAAGTGAACACAATATATTGTGTTGGAGGAGGATGGAAATGGAGCAAACATTTAAAGGTATTAAGGAAAATAAAACAAATACAATCGTCATCAAACGAGATGGGCGAGTTGTAAACTTTAATCCGAATAAGATAAAAGCAGCGATTAACAAAGCATTTACTCATGTATATTCAAGCGAGGATGCTGAAATATCGGTATTGGTTAAAGACATCGTCACAAAACTATCTACTAGATATGGTCAAGAATTGACGATTAATCAAATACAGCGAGTAACAGAAGAGGTACTAGTGGCCTCTGAATACAACGAAGTTGCCCAAGCTTACATTAGCTACCGGGTACAAAGAGAACAAGAACGCATGTTATCTGTCGATATCAATGAAAGTATTAAAGCCCTAACTGCAAAAGAAAGTACACTAGTGAATGAGAATGCGAATAAAGATAGTCGTGTCTTTAATACACAAAGAGATTTGACTGCAGGTGTCACGGCTAAAGCAATTGGGTTAAAAATGCTTCCTCCTCATGTAGCTAACGCTCATGTAAAAGGACAAATTCACTACCATGATTTGGACTATCAACCATATGCACCGATGACAAATTGTAGTTTGATTGATTTTGAAACAATGTTTAATGAAGGATTTACAATAGGAAATGCCCAAGTCGAGTCACCCCAATCGATCCAAACGGCTACGGCACAAATGGCTCAAATCATTGCCAACGTTGCAAGTAGTCAGTACGGAGGAACTAGTGCAAACCGAATTGATGAGATTTTAGCTCCTTATGCAGAGAAAAATTATCATAAGAATTTAAAGATGGCGCATGAGTGGATTGAAGATGAGGATAAACAAAAAGCATTTGCGATGAGTAAGACGAAAAAAGATATTTATGATGCGATGCAAAGTTTGGAATATGAAATTAATACACTTTATACTTCTCAAGGACAAACGCCTTTTACGACACTTGGCTTTGGTCTAGGGACTTCATGGATTGAAAGGGAAATCCAATTTGCCATTTTGAAAGTTAGATTAGAGGGCTTGGGTAGCGAGAAAAGAACTGCCATTTTCCCTAAACTTGTCTTTACTCTAAGAGACGGAGTGAACTTAAAAGAAGCAGATCCGAATTATGACATCAAACAGTTAGCAATTGAATGTACTGCTAAACGAATGTACCCGGATGTTCTAATGCATGACAAATTAGTTGAATTAACAGGCAGCTTTAAAGTGCCAATGGGGTGCCGCTCATTTCTGCAAGGATGGAAAGATGACAATGGAAATGAAGTCAATGACGGTCGTATGAACTTAGGGGTTGTCACATTAAATTTACCGAGAATAGCGATTGAATCTAGCGAGAACAAAGAGCAATTTTGGTCAATATTAGAGGAAAGACTCGATATTATGACTGACGCTTTAGTATATCGCGTTGAAAGAGTGAAGGAAGCTTTACCAGAGAATGCCCCCATCTTATATCAATATGGAGCATTTGGTGAACGATTGAATGAAGACGAATCCGTTGATAAATTATTTAAAAACAAACGCGCAACAGTATCACTAGGCTATATAGGTCTATATGAAGTGGCAACTGCTTTTTATAGTCCCGATTGGGAAGGGAATAAAGAAGCTAAAGATTTTACACTAGAAGTAATTAAAACTCTTAAAGCCAAGGCAGACGAGCTAGGTGAACAGTACGGCTATCACTTCAGTGTGTACAGCACTCCTTCAGAGAGTTTAACAGACCGATTCTGTCGGATGGATAAAGAACGATTTGGATTGATTCCTAGTATTACCGATAAAGATTATTATACGAATTCTTTCCATTATGATGTCAGAAAAAATCCAACCCCCTTTGAGAAAATAGAATTCGAAAAAGACTATCCACAATACTGTAGTGGCGGGTTTATTCATTACTGTGAGTATCCGAATATGCGCCAAAATTTAAAAGCGTTAGAAACAGTTTGGGACTTTGCTTATGACAAGATTGGTTATTTAGGAACAAATACACCGATTGATCATTGTTATGAATGTGACTTTGATGGTGAATTTGAAGCGACCGAACGCGGTTTTAAATGCCCACAATGTGGCAATCAGAATCCTGACACCTCAGATGTAGTAAAGAGAACGTGTGGTTATTTAGGAAATCCACAGAAAAGACCCATGGTGCGTGGAAGACATAAAGAAATTAACGCACGGGTGAAACACATTCCCGATAGCATTTTGAAATTGAAACGCAATCAGAAAGCGAAATTAGCAAACGACTCAAGGAGCGTACTCGAATGAAAAATCCCAAACCAAAAGAATGGTTAGCTGAAGATTTAAGTCTAGGTAAGATTGCGGATTACAAACCGTATAATTTTGTGGATGGTGAAGGAGTCAGATGCAGCCTTTACGTCAGTGGCTGCCCCTTTGCCTGTATCGGTTGTTACAACCGTGTCGCACAAAACTTTAATTACGGTACACCTTATACGCAAGAACTAGAAGAGCGAATCATTGAAGACCTCGCTGCATCATACTGCCAAGGCTTAACATTACTAGGTGGAGAGCCTATGTTAAATACTAATATCGTAGTCCCTTTATGTAGATCAATCCGAGAAAAATACCAACAAACAAAAGATATTTGGTCATGGACGGGTTACACATGGGAAGAATTACTGTTGGAATCAGAGGATAAGTTAGAACTATTATCATTAATTGATGTGCTAGTCGATGGTCGTTTTGACATTAATAAAAAAGACCTCACAAGGCAATTCAGAGGCAGTACGAATCAACGCATTATCGATGTCCAAGAAAGTTTGGCTCAAGGAGAAGTTGTGCTTTGGACACAATCGAATGGACAACCATATTATTGATAAACAAAACAACAGTTCGAAAAAATCGGACTGTTGTTTTTTGTTTCTTATAAAGCATCTTTGAAAAAGGCAGTACCTACACGTATGAAAGTAGCTCCTTCTGAAACAGCGATGGGATAGTCTTGGCTCATGCCCATGCTAACTTCTGTACAAGGAGCATTTGTAAAGTTACTTTGTTCCACTTCAACTTGTAACTCTTTTAAAAAGCGGAAATATTCATGAATTTCCTCTTGGCTGGCATCAATAGGAGCCATTGTCATTAGGCCAATGATATTTAACTTATCATATGCTTCTAACTCTTTTAAAGTGTCAGCCAACGCGTCGGGTTGGAAACCAGATTTACTATCTTCACCACTCACATTAACTTGAATGAAACAGTTAACCGGCTGCTCAGCGCGTTTTTGAATTTCTTTTGCTAAAGAGAGACGGTCCAGAGAGTGGAGGTAATCAATATCATTAATAATCTTCTTCACTTGTCTCGTTTGTAAATTACCAATAAAATGCCATTGAATCTCGTCATTAATATCTGCTAAATTTTCATATTTCTTTAAGAATACATCGGGGCGATTCTCCCCAAAGTGTTTTACTCCAAGAGCGTGCAAATCACGCATCGTTTTTTCATCAACGGTCTTAGTGACTGCAACTACAGTAGGTTCATCGTTTCCAGCGGGTAGATGATTTTCAATCGTTTCTTGAATTACATTGATATTTGTTTTTAACGTTTGTTTCATTGTCACTTCGTTCACCAATCCTTTAATTATTCCTCTATTGAATTTATCAATAATGGTGGAGTGTGTCAATTTGAAGACATTCAAACGAATTCAAGAATAATCCTTGAATTGAACAAATATCCATGTTAGTATTATTTCGAAGTCGAGATAACACTTCATTGATCACTAATAAAAGTGAAAGACTTGACCTCTAAATTGATTCATGTTAATGTTAATTCGAAATCGAGATGTAAACATTTAAAGTAAAATTTTAAATGCTTTTGCTCGGTTATAATTATTAACTTATAATTCGAAAACGAGATAATAAAATATGAACAATCTTTTAGGAGGAGCAACAATGAACAGAACCGATGAATCATTAAAAGCATTTGTAGGGATCCAAAGAACAAGCGAAACTTTAGATAGAACAGTTAGAAATGACTCAAGAAAACACGGTCTAAACTTAAATGAGTTTGCCGTACTAGAATTATTATTGAATAAAGGGCCACAACCCATTCAACAAATAAAAGAGAAAATTCTAATTGCGAGCAGCAGTACTACTTACTTAATTGATAAATTATGTGAAAAGGGACTTGTTGAGCGAATTGTAAATGAACAAGATCGTCGTATCATTCGGGCCTCTTTAACACCTAGCGGGAAAGAGTTAATTGAACGCATCTTCCCATCGCATGCTGAATTGATTAGAGAATCATTTGATAAATTATCGGATGATGAACTCACACAACTACGGTTCTTATTGAAGAAAATGAACGGCATAGACAACAAATAAAGGAGCATTTTATTATGACGAACAATTTTGAACTTAAAGGAATTCACCACGTTACAGCGATTACGAATAGTGCTGAAAGAAACTATAAATTTATCACAGATATTTTAGGTATGCGTTTAGTTAAAAAGACAGTAAACCAAGATGATATCCAAACGTATCATACATTCTTTGCGGATGACATCGGATCACCAGGAACGGATTTAACATTCTTTGATTTTCCGAATATTCCTTCAGGAACTTATGGATCGAACTCAATTTCGCGTATTGGCTTACGTGTTCCTAACGATGCAGCATTAGAATACTACTTAAACCGTTTTGAAGAATTTGATGTAAAACACGGCGAAATTGAAGGTTTATTCGGTACGAAAGTTTTAGAATTTGAAGAAGAAGATGGGCAACGCTACCGTTTATTCTCAGATGAGAATAATGAAGGGGTAGAGGCTGGAACACCATGGCAAGATGGACCAGTACCAACAGATAAAGCTATCTACGGGCTTGGACCGATTGAAATTACTGTAAGTTATTTTGATGACTTCAAACAATTATTACAAGTAATCTATAATATGAAACCAATGATTGAAGAAGAAGAAGTTGCAGTCTTTGAAGTTGGTGAAGGTGGAAACGGTGGTCGTGTTATCTTACGTAAAGATGAGGAAACACCCGTTGGAATTCAAGGTTACGGAGAAGTTCACCACGTTTCATTTAGAGTTGAAGACCATGCAGCAATTAAATCATGGGAAGCAAAGTATAACCAAATCGGTGTTCGCCACTCTGGTTGGGTAGATCGTTTCTTCTTTGAAGCACTATATGCACGAATTGGCCATATCTTAATTGAAATCTCTACAGATGGACCAGGTTTCATGGGCGACGAACCATATGAAACATTAGGAGAAAAATTATCATTACCGCCATTCTTAGAAGAAAAACGTGACGAAATCGAAGCATCTGTACGTCCATTTGATACAACGCGCAATAAATAATAGCCAGGCGGCTTTGAAATCATTAATACAATATAAGGAGCTGATAATATGGAACCGGTGAAACATTTACACCATATTACTGCGATTGCAGGTCCCCCTCAAGAAAATTTACACTTTTATCGTGATGTTTTAGGCTTAAAATTAATTAAACAAACAGTTAATTTTGACGATGTAAATACATATCATTTCTATTTCTCAAATAAGGGAATGGATGATGGAACAATTTAACTTTCTTCCCATGGGATACGCGTAATCGTGGTGTCAAAGGTAGTGGAAAGTTGGAAGAATTGCTTTCTCAGTACCTAATGGGTCATTAGAACATTGGAAGAAACATTTAGAAACTCATGATGTGATTTTTGAAGAATCGAATATGTTTGGAAATCGTGGTATTATCTTTGAAGATCATCATACTTTACGCTTAGCAATCGTCGAAACTGATGAAGAGAATAATGATTCAGATATCTTAGGTTTCTACGGTGTGGAGTTACTATCAAGCCAACCAGAAGCAACAAGAGATACTTTACGGGACCAACTCGGTTTAGAGGAATTAGAAGCCACATTAGAATTCTTCCACTTAGAAACAGTGGGAGAACAACGTCATCACATTATTATACCTAAAGAAGCACTAGCGAGAGGTAGAGACGGTGTTGGAACAGTTCATCACGTGGCTTGGTCAATGGAAGACGATCTTAAACAACAAGAATGGCGTGAATACCTACAAGATGAAGGATTCCACGTGACAGATGTTAAGGACCGTAATTACTTTAAAGCAATGTACATGCGAGAAAAAGGCCATGTTCTACTCGAATATGCGACCGATGGTCCAGACTTTGCTGTCGATGAACCTTTAGATGCCTTAGGCCAAAAGCTCATGCTTCCAGAACAATATGAAAGCCAGCGAGAAGAAATCGAGAAAACTTTACCAAAAGTCGAATTATAGGAGGGGTTTATGCATTTTTTTAAAGCAGATAATATGTCCTCAAAGGACAATAAAAAGAAATTAGCAGGAACAATTATTCCAAGGCCGATTGCATTAGTGATGACGCAATCTGATGAAGTCATTAATATTGCACCTTTTAGTTACTTTAATATTGTTTCTAACAACCCACCTCTCATTTCGATTGCGATACAACGATCGAATGGTGAACTAAAAGACACTTCAAGAAATATTCTCGCAAAGAAAGAAGCGACGGTTCATGTTGTAGATGAGCGAATCGTAAACGATGCAAATGTAACATCAGCAACATTGCCTGCAGATGAGAGTGAGTTAAGTGTATCAAACTTTAACTTAATTGACTCAAAATTGATTGGTACACCAGGGATTAAAGAAGCCCTCGTCCGCTATGAGACACAGTTGTATAAAGCTGTTGAAATTACGGATGCATCAGGGTTAATCGTTGCGGATTTAATCATCCTAGAGGTGGTTGGTTTTCATCTTGCAGAAGAGATTTACGATGTTGACACAGGCTATATTATAGCAGACAAACTGAAACCTGTGAGTCGATTAGCCGGTGCGGAGTATGCCAAATTAGGTACGCAATTTGATTTAGTCCGACCAGATTAAAGGAGTTAATAATTTATGGAACATATCTTTAGAGAAGGAAAAGCAAACCATCCTGTATTCATTATGTTACATGGAACGGGTGGAAATGAAAAAAATTTACTACCCTTAGGTGAGATTTTAGATCCTGAGGCAGCAATCTTAGCCATCCGTGGAGATGTCGTAGAGAATGGCATGTTACGCTACTTTAAACGTAAAGAAGAAGGCGTATATGATGTTGAAGACTTAAATCAACGCGGAGAAGCTTTACATCAGTTTATCGTTGAATCGAGTAAAGAATATAACTTTAATTTAGATGATGCAGTCTTTGTTGGCTTTTCAAACGGATCAAACATTGCAATGAATATCTTATTAAGAGAAGACAGTCAAGTGAATAAAGGGGCACTCTTTGCACCAATGTATCCAGTGGACGTGTCTCATAATACAAAAGATATGAAAGATGTTTCAATTTTTTTATCAATGGGAGAAAATGATCCCATCGTTTCGTTAAATGATAGCGAGAATGTTGTTGATATCTTCGAGACACGCGGCGCAGAAGTCACAACGTTTTGGGTAAATTCCCATGAGTTAAATGGTGACACAGCTATGCAAGCAAAAGCTTGGTTAAATAAAGTTTTTAAATAATATAATAACAGAGGGACGAGATCATAATAGAACTCATCCCTCTGTTTGTTTGTGAATAAATTTGCTTTGAACTAAGTGAAATATCTGTTCAATAATAAAGAACAGCAAGATAGATACTAAAATTGAGCCCGGATAATAAAAGATATTAGGTACGGAAGAAAAGATGGGTTTATCTCTAAGATAAAAGTAATTACCATTAACAATTGGATTAAATAACGCCACGAAGACAAAGTATACTAAAAACAATAGAATGACACGCTTACGTGCGGATGCATAAACTTTATAGTTATAGGCAATCATACCGTAGAAGGGTAGTAGCAATGTAATAACATGATTCGTTAAAAAACTTACCCCTCTAGGATGCGTAATCGGTTCAATGTTTGATGGTACTAAGAAACTTAACCAAGCAAACACTGAGAAATAGGCAACGATCTTAAATAATTTTTCAGATTTAGTAAATAAGAAAATGATACCTAGAATGGTATTAATCCGACTAATGTGGAAGGGTAAGGATTCTTGTAATGTAAATTCACCGAGTAGGACATAAGAACCGTATAATAAAATTTGTTGAAGGATTGAAATAGTCACAATGTATTTTGAAATAGTATTGCGGTGGTCTCTAACATACGATTGATTCATAAATAAGAGGCAGGTAAAGAAAATTAAAACAGCAATATATAATAAATGATTCGGACCAAGAATTTGAATGTACTCCATGTTAGTTACTTACCTCGCTTTATAATATATTAGTTATAAAAAAATAGTTTAGTATGCATTCATTTTAAGAATCTCATTTCTTTTTGTCAAACTCATTTTTCATTTGTACTTTTAGATAGATATCGGTAAAATTAAATAAAAAGTATAAGGAGTTGTGAATCAGTGTTCCTAGAAGAATTGAGTCAAATTGTTAGCCCACCCATTATTCATATATTAGAATTAATCGGAATTTTTATTATTTTTTTCGGTAGTTTAAAGGTACTTTGGATTTTTATGAAATCTGGCTTTAACTTTCATGATAAGGCGATTACGATTACTTTAGGTGAAGTCCTCGCTTTGAGTTTACAGTTTAAACTTGGGGCAGAGGTTATTAAGACGGTCGTTATTCGAGATTTCCAAGAACTGATTGTATTAACCGTAGTTGTAATTCTAAGAATAGTTCTAAGTGTTGTCGTTCACTGGGAAGTAAAGAACGCGAATATGGAAGAACGCGATCGTTTAATGATCGATTCAGATAGTTTCGATTAATCAGCACTTATTATATACATACAAATACACCTTATTATTCAATATTCTTACTCATTTGAATAATAAGGTGTATTTATGTAAATGTTACTAATCTAAATTAAATTCATCTTTGAAAAATTCTTCGCGTTTTTCAAAACTAACTTCTTCGTGGATTTCATGTAACATCCAAATGTAATTTGCTTTGTCCAAGAACATTCCATTAGTTACACCCATCTCAGGCATATGCATAAGTTCTTGAATGACAGAAGCGCCATTATCAATTGCATTTTGGAAGGTATCTTTAATGTTAGGTACCATCACATTGAACCATAAAGTTTTAGGATCATCTTCTGTAGGTGCTAATAAATTATACTCAGCATTAGCATCTAAAAGATGGAAGCGAGTGCCGTATAAAGTAAACACTGCTTCGTTTAAACCTGTAGGGAAACTTGTTTTTTCAATGACTTCTAATGCATCAGCAAAGATTGCTTGATACATCTCAAGTGCTTTTAGTGAGTCTTCAACAACGAAATCAATCTCTACGCCTGTAATCATCTATTTGTTCTCGCTTTGATCATTACTGAAGTAATCAGCTACAACCGTCGCCATTGCACGGGCAGCAATCATCATTGAGCCTTCTTCGATATCGAATTTAGGATGGTGATGTGGGAAAGCTTCTTTATCTACTGGGGCTGCACCAACATAGAAGAAAGAACTTGGAACTTCTTTAGCGTAGTAAGCGAAGTCTTCTGATGGAGACATTGGTCCTACTTTAACAACTTCTGTAACATCTTCAAGATTAGCTTCAGATAAAACTGCACCAATGTGTTCTGTTAATTCTGGATCATTGTATAGAACAGGGTAGTCATTTGCGTAGTCAAGTTCGCAAGTGACGTTGTAAATAACTTCAAGACCCTTAATGATACGTTTTACTTCGTCTTCTATTTTTTTACGTACTTCTTCAGACATACCACGAACGTCACCTTCAAGGACTACTGAATCTTTAATAGCGTTGAACGACCCTTTACCGTCGAAAGAACCGATGGTTACAACACCTGTATCGAATGGACTTAAACGACGTGAAACAACTGTTTGTATCGCTGTAACAAAGTAACTAGCCGCAACAATCGCGTCATTCGCTTCGTGAGGACTTGAACCATGTCCACCAACACCTTGTACTTTAAGAACAAATTTCGCACGACCATTTTGTGCTTCACCTGGGACATAATGAATTTCTCCATATGGTTTGTTAGACATCACGTGGATACCAAAGGCATTATCAACACCGTCTAAGACACCATCTTTAATCATACCGATAGCCCCTCCTGGTGGAACTTCCTCAGCATCTTGATGAATTATAACAATCTTACCTTCGAACTCATCTTTTAATTCGATTAAAGCATCAGCTAAGATAAGTATGTAAGCAGTATGGGCATCATGACCACATGCATGCATCACACCTGGGTTTTTAGATGCAAAGGGTAAACCAGTGGCTTCTTCGATAGGTAGTGCATCAAAGTCAGCACGGATAGCTAACGTTTTACCTGGTTTACCAGAATCAATCGTTACTTTAACCCCGTGATTACCAACATTTGTTTGAACATCTACATCTTTATCTTTGTAAAAGTCCGCGATGTATTTAGAAGTATTCACTTCTTCAAAAGATAGTTCTGGATTTTCGTGTAAGTAGCGACGAATATCAATCATCTGATCTTTATTTTCTTCAATTTTTGCTAGTAATTTCTCTAACATTGTATGCCTCCTAAGGTTTTTCTTACTTTAATCATCTTATTCCTATTTCAGTATATTTTCAAGCTTTACCGCTTGTGTTTCCTTTATTGTTAGTCGATTAAAAATTGGCTATAATACAATTGAGAAACTGTAAAGACGGCTACTAAAAATTTACACACGAGATTTTAAAAACGCTTATACTACAGTAGGTTTTCTGAAAAAAATTAAGTTATAACGAACAATATGATTGTTTCATTAATGTTCGTGCGTAGAAGTATTGAAAGGTTTACTAGGTGCCTTATAATTAGAAAACAGACAGGGGTTTTATTTGATTCTAATATAAAGTATGTAGCTGACAATATAAAGGATGTAATAATACGATGGAGGTAGTTAAGAATGGCTGAAAAAAATTTAAAACAGACCCCACTTTTTGATTATTATGTTGAGAAAGGGTTAAAATTAACTGATTTTGGAGGCTGGGCACTGCCAATCCAATTCACAAAGATTCAAGAAGAACATGATGCGGTGCGTCAAACGGTTGGGATTTTTGAAGCTTCTCATATGGGGGAAATTTTAATTAAAGGTTCAAATGTGCTTGAATGGTTTAATCAAATCATCACGAACGATACACAAAGAATTTCATTAAACGACGCACAGTATACTGCCATCGTGAATGAGAATGGTTATACTTTAGATGATTTGATTTATTATTATGTTGCAGAGAATACATTATTTGTCACTCCCAATGCTGGAAATAAAGACAAAATTCTAGCATGGTTGAATGAGCATAATTCCGATAACACAGTCGAGATCGTCGATCAATCAGCAGAATACGGATTGATTGCGGTTCAAGGTCCAAATTCTGAAAAAGTATTAAAGGAAATTGTAGCACCTGAAGTGTTAGAATTAAATAATTTCCAAATGTTCAGTCAACAAACAATTGCGGGTGTTGATTCAGTGCGTATTTCTAAGACAGGTTACACAGGTGAATTGGGTTATGAATTATATATTCCATGGTCAGAGACAACCGAAGTTTGGGAGACGTTGCTTAACGTAGGTGAGTCTTATGGACTGAAAGAATGTGGTCTAGGAGCAAGAGACACCTTACGACTTGAAGCCGGTATGGCTTTATACGGCAATGATCTCAGCGAGGAAATTACACCGATTGAAGGTGGAATTGCTTTTGCAGTCGATTTAAATAAGGAGAACTTTATTGGTAAAGAAGCCCTTGAGACAGTGAAGAACGATCCGAATCGTTATATGTCTCGTGGCTTTGAACTGACTGGAAAAGGGATTGCTCGTCAAGGATATAAAGTCTATGAAACAGAAGAAAGTACGAAAGTCATTGGGGAAGTAACATCTGGAACAAAATCACCAACCTTTAAAAAAGCAATCGGTTTTGCACAAATTAGAAAACCATTTGCCAAAATAAACGATCGAATTTTTGTTGAGATTCGTAATAAACGTGTACCAGCGAAGATTACTAAAAAAGATTGGTTAAAAAATAAATAATTGGAGGAAGAAAAATGGATAAAAATACATTATTTTACACAGAAGATCACGAATGGGTTCAAGTATTAGATGACAATACTGTTCGTATCGGAATTACAGATTACGCTGTAGAACAATTAGGGGACATCGTTTATGTTGAAGTACCCGAGATGGATGAGGAATATGATCTAGAAGAAGCATTCGCAAACATTGAATCAGTGAAATCTACGTCAGAAATTTATGCACCAATTGCTGGGAAAGTAACTGCAGTGAATGAAACTTTAGAAGATGAACCTGAGAATGTTAACGAAGACCCTTATGAATTAGGGTGGATTTGTGAATTAACAAGTGAATCAGCTATTGATACATCTCATTTAATATCATTAGAACAATATACTGAATTTGTAGAAGATTAAGTTTATTTTCAATCCAGTAATCAGAATGAATGTTTAAATGTGAGAGGATGAATGAGTTGAAAAAATTTCGTTATTTACCTCATACAGAGGAAGACAGAGAAAAAATGTTAAATACCATTGGCGTTAAGTCAGTGGATGAATTATATGAAGACGTCCCAAAAGCAGTTAGAACCCAGGAAAGAATGGATCTACCTAAAGAGTTAAGTGAATTTGAACTACTTAAACACGCTCGTGAGCTAGCTAGTAAGAACACAAATGCTACACAGATGCCTTACTTTATTGGGGCAGGAACGTATGACCATTATATCCCTTCAATTGTCCAAGCGATCATATCTAGACAAGAATTTCTAACAGCATACGTTCCGTATCAGCCTGAAATTAGCCAAGGAGAGCTACAGGCTTTATTTGAGTGGCAATCTATGATTGCAGAGTTGACTCAGATGGAAGTGGCAAACTGTGGGATGTATGACGGATATAATGCTATTTCTGAAGCAGCGAATTTAGCAATAACTTCTGTAAGAAAATCATCAAAAATCTTAATATCTCAAGGGGTTAACCCACAAGGGATTGATGTCTTAAACACTTATGGCTTTGGTAAGGAATATGAAGTAGATGAAATTCCTTTAACAAATGATGTGACAGATACTGAAAAGCTTAAAGAGCAATTAGATGAGACTGTTGCTGCTGTCATTATTCAATACCCAAATTTCCTTGGATCTGTTGAAGATTTGAAAGAAATTGAAGAAGCAATGAGTGGTACAAAAGCATTACTTATTGTATCAGCAAATCCACTGGCTCTAGGTGCTCTAGAAGCGCCTGGTAAGTTAGGTGCAGATATTGTTGTTGGAGACGTACAACCATTTGGTATTCCAATGTCTTATGGTGGTCCTCACTGTGGATACTTTGCCACAACGAAGAAATTAATGCGTAAAATACCTAGTCGTATTGTCGGACAGACTAAAGATGAGAACGGCGAGCGTGGTTTTGTTATGACTTTAGCTACACGTGAACAACACATTCGTCGTGAGAAAGCGACAAGTAATTATAGTTCAAACCAAGCTTTATATGCTTTAGCTTCTGCCATAGCCATCTCTGCTTTAGGACGAGAAGGTATTGTTGAGATGGCAAAGCAAAATATTAATAAAGCTCATTATTTAAAAGACCAATTAGAAGCGCAAGGCTTCAAAGTTCTTAATCAAGTGCCTTTCTTCAATGAGTTTGTAATTCAATTAGAGCAACCTGTTAAAGAAGTTAACTTGGCATTACACCAACTAGGCTTTGTTGGTGGTTATGATGCGACTCGCTCAACAGGTATTGAGAATTCTTACTTATTATGTGCAACGGAGAAACGCTCGAAGTCAGAAATTGATGCTTTTGTATCGAGTTTAGTAGAGGTGACACGTCATGCTTAAAGAATATAATGAAATAATATTTGAAATTTCTCAACCTGGTCATATCAGTTATGATTTACCAGAGAACGATGTCCCAACGTATGATCTAACTAAAGATTTACCTAAATATTTAAATCGACAAGAAGTAGCAAAATTACCAGAAGTGTCAGAATTGCAACTGGTAAGACACTATACAGCCTTATCGAATAAAAACTTCGGTATTGAGTCTGGACCATATCCGCTTGGGTCATGTACGATGAAATATAACCCAAAAGTGAATGAGACGATTGCTGCTTTAGACGGATTCAGTCAAATTCACCCTCAACAAGAACCAGAGACAGCTCAAGGAGCCTTAGAATTATTGCATAACTTACAAGAATACCTTGCGGAAATTACAGGGATGGATCATATTTCTCTTCAACCTGCCGCTGGAGCTCATGGAGAATTAGCTGCAATATTGATGTTTAAAGCTTTTCATGAAGCGAACGGTGAAGGTGAGCAACGTAAGAATATTATTGTTCCAGACTCTGCTCATGGGACGAACCCTGCGACAGCAACGGTTGCTGGCTATGAAACGTTTGAAATCCCTTCAACTAAAGAAGGCATTATAGATATTGAAGCATTGAAACAAGTAGTCAATGAAGAGACGGCGGGTATTATGTTAACGAATCCTAATACAGCAGGTTTATATGAACGTGATATTCAAGAAATTGTAGACATTGTTCATGAAGTAGGTGGCTTAGCATATTACGATGGTGCTAATTCAAACGCGATTATGGGAATATCTAATCCAGGTGAAATGGGCTTTGATGCTGTTCACTTGAATTTACATAAGACCTTTACAGGACCTCACGGTGGTGGTGGTCCAGGATCAGGACCTATCGGTGTGAAAGCAAACTTAGAAGCTTTCTTACCTGTGCCTAGAATTGAAAAAGTAGACGAGCATTACATTATTAATTCTGACTATCCTCAAAGTATTGGTCGAATTAAAGGTAACTTTGGAAACTTTGGTGTGAATGTCCGTGCTTATTCTTATATTAGAACCATGGGTGCAGATGGTCTAACGCAAGTGTCTAAAGATGCCGTCTTGAATTCTAATTACTTGAAAGCACGTATTAAAGAATATTACGACGTTCCTTTTGCCCAACATTGTATGCATGAATTTGTTGTGAGTTGTAAACGACAAAAAGTTGAGCATAATGTCAATGCGAAAGATATTGGGAAACGTTTGTTAGACTATGGTATTCATTCACCAACGACATACTTCCCACTAATTGTAGAAGAATGTCTGATGATAGAACCGACTGAAACGGAATCAATCCGTGAATTAGACCAAATTGCAGATGCTTTTATTTCAATTTCAAAAGAAATTATGGAAGATCCAGAAATGGTTAAACAAGCACCACACTTAACATCAGTTAGAAGATTAGATGAGACAATCGCTGCGCGTAAGCCAGTGTTAACTTATCAAGCGAGTCTTCAATAATAAATAATAAAGTTTGACGGCAGATATTTATTTTCTGTCGTCTTTTTCATTTCAAAATATAAGCTAAAAAAATATATATTGAAATAATGGGACAAAAGAGCATAAAATCAAGCTTTATCATGGTATCGAAGCCAATACTATGGTAAATTAATTGATAAGTAGATTTAATTACTTAAACAAAATTAATGACGATGATTACATAATAAGAGGTGGATGGATGTCGATTCGATTAGCAACACAAAGTGATTTTGATATCATTATGGACAATTATAGAGTGATGACCGAATATCCGGGGCAAGTAGAGGCTGGGGCAGGTTGGGTACTTGGTATTTATCCTGATGAAACAATGATTCAAGAAGCGATTAATCTTAAACAATATTATGTTTTTGAACTAGAAGACAAAATCTGTGGTGGAATGATTATTAATGAAGCCTATACAGAAGGTTACGAAAAGGCAAACTGGCAAATACAAGCCGATGAAGGCGAATTCATATCGATACACGCTCTAGGTGTCATGCCTAATGCAAGAGGCAAAGGTATCGCAAAAGCATTAGTGCAATTTGCCCAAGCTTACGGGAATAAACGCAATTATAAAGCCATTCGCATTGATGTTTACGGAGTAAATAGAGCTGGGAAGAAATTATATCCAGCAACTGGCTTTGTTTTGGTTGATACCATTGAACTGTATTACGAAGATACAGGTTTAGCAGAATACTTAATGTATGAGTACATCATTTAGGAGGAATTTATTTATGGAAATTACTATTTGGTCGGATTTTGTTTGTCCTTTTTGCTACATTGCTGAGGAGCACTTAAACCGAGCTTTAAGTACTTTTTCTGAGAAGGACGATGTGACTATTGAATATAAAAGTTTTCAACTAGATCCAATGGGAACTTATCAACCTGAATTAAACTATTATGAAACCTTTGCGAAATTAAAAGGCATGCCAATGGATAAAGTCACACAAATGATGGACAGTGTCAAGAACATGGCAACTGAAGCTGGTTTAACAATGAATTATGACGATGCAAAGTACTCAAACACGTTAAAAGCTCACCGAGTCTTCCAGTATGCAAAAGAAGAAGGACGAGGGAACGATTATTTCCATCGTTTTTATCGAGCGCATTTCGTCGAAGGTTTGAATATAGAAGATAATGAAGTCATTGAAAAACTCAGTCAAGAACTAGAACTAAACTTAGCTGATGTTCAATCGATTCTTAATGATAGTCAAACTAATCATCAAAAAGTCCAAGATGATATTGCTACAGGGGGCTCGATTGGTGTTCAAGGGGTTCCATTCTTTGTGTTTAATAATAAATATGCTGTTTCAGGGGCTCAGCCAATTGAAGTTTTCAAAAATATCCTTGAACAAGTTGCAACTGAGTCATAAAATGAAGTATATATTTATAGGAGGTGGATGTATTGGAAAAAATTAGACAATTGCCTAAACGATATGTGATTACTGCCATCGTAGCTCTTTTAATTTTACTAATTTATTTTGTGGGTGCATTTTACTTTAAATCTCATTTTTTGCCTCGCTCTTATGCAGGACCAGTAGAAATTAGTCAAATGACACCACAACAAGCGACCGAAACGGTGGAGCAGAACCTTGAGTCAAAAACTTTGATTTTTAATGAAAATGAAAATAATATTGGCTACATCGAAATGAACCAAATTGGTATGTCTGCTGAAGTAGATGAACTTATGGGGCAAGCCATTCAAAATCAGAATGGCTGGAGTTGGCCAATTGCCTTCTTCAATGGCGATAAAGTCGTTAATATTCAAGATCAGATTCAAATTGATGAGAATATTGTAGCTGGCTTGGTTCCTAGTCTTGGAATTAAAAATGAAGAAAGAGAACCAACCGTTGATGCTCAATTAGTGAAGAATGCCAATGGTGAAATAAGTGTTTCAGAAGAAACATACGGAAACCAAGTTACTTCGGATAGTTTAGCTCAAGCGATTGTTCAGTCAGTGGGAACAGGAGCGGGGCAGTTAAATATCGAAGACGCCTATGTTAAACCAACAGAATTAACTGAAAGTGAGAGCTTGATTCAAAGAGCAGATATCATTGAACAAATGAAAAGTACATCTATTACATTGGAATTCGACGGAAACTCTGTTACAATCCCGCAAGGGCAAATTAACGCTTGGATTTATTTAGATGAGGATAATAACCCACAAGTGGATCAAGAAGCTGTGGAGGAATATATTCTTTCACTAAATGAACAATATGCAGGTTTATTCTTACCTCGTAATTTTAATAGTACTTATCAAGGAGAAGTTCAAGTACAACCTGGTACTTATGGTTGGTTTATCGATCGTTATGATGAAGCAGAGTTGATTGTTCAAGATATACATAACGGAGCTCAAGTCACTAGAGAACCTGTGATCGGTGGAAGTGGTTACGGTATGGGAGATTATGTCGGAGAGGATTATGTTGAAGTCGATATTGCTTATCAAATGATGTTTATTTACCGTGATGGACAACTCGTATTAGACACACCCATTGTTTCAGGAATCATTGGGGCAGAAACAGTTCCAGGCGCGTATCAAGTTTGGAATATGGAACAAGATACGAACTTAGTTGGCTACAATACAATTACTGAACAAGATTATGTTCAACCTGTGTCATATTGGATTGCTTTTGATGACCAAGCGCAAGGTATTCATGATGCCTCATGGCAGTCATCTTTCGGTGGGAATGCGTACCAAACAGCCGGATCACTTGGTTGTATTAATACGCCGCCCGGAATGATGGGGCAAGTATTTGAATTAGTTGAATATGGTATGCCAGTCATTATTTTTTAAATCTAGACTATAAAAAGAAATCGGGCTATCTTTAGTTCTCACTAAGGATAGCCCGATTTTTTGTTGTTATGTCATTATAGATGTTCGTTACCAAGTTGTTCATCTTCATCATGATACTCAATATAACGTTCTTTGTAGATACGTATAATGCTATTGAGTTTCACTAAAGACTCTTCATAATTATAAGTTGCTGATAAGATATGAATAACCCCATTACTATCATTATCATAGCTCGTATCGGCTTCCAGTTCATCCCAAGCTTGATCAAAGAATCGCTTCATAAATTCTAATTTAAAATCTTTTTGAGAATGAATAAAATTCACTTCTGATGCTGAAACTCGACCACTAAATTTAAGTAAAATTTGTTCGTGCCCAACCATTAATGTTTCAATGTGTTCGCGGAGCATTATTCTTAAATCTACTGGGAAACTTTGAAAGACGTGATCATTCGAATGAAGGGCATCAAGTAAATCAATGACTGATTTAGTTGTTTTAATCATTTGACGATAAATAACTAATCGTCTTGCTTTACCCATTCTCTCTGTCTTAGAGAATGTTACTTCATTATTCATTAAATCAAATAGAGTTGTTAGAGTAGAATATTCTTTTCTTGCCCATTGGATATCTCGATGTAGAATCGAGAAAGTGACATTCTTTCTGAGTGTCGCACGAATGAATATTAAAACTTCATTCGTCAAATTGACCAGAGTTGAGTAGAAAGGTTTGTCATGTTGCGGAGGGTAGACTAACCAATTAATAATGAAAGAAACAATCACCCCAATCGTTGTTTCTAACACACGGTATAGTGCAGCTAGATAATAATTGTCTGAAGTCGTTAACATTACTGCTACAAGTGTGATAACTGCTAATGTTAACACATCTGATAAGTTTAAGGCATTTAATACTGCAATCGTAACTACGGCAGCAATACCGATGGCTACAGGGTTACTCCCGATGGCAAAAAGCATGAAGACCGCAACGAGACCACCGATGATGTTACTTACTAATCGACGAGTAAACATGTCGAAAGATTTTCTTACTGATGGCATCGTTGTTGTAACTGCGGCAATCGCTGCAAGCGCTGCACTGTTATCAGGAATCAGTAGTATAGATAAATATGTCGCAAGTGAAATCGCTAGTCCTGTTTTTAAGACCCGCGCGCCAATTTTCATTTTTTTATTCTCCTAATGTAGATTTTAATTAACTTAATAGTACTTGATTTTCAGAAATATTCAAGATATAAGGTCCAATAATAATAGAGAATATTGTATTAAAGAACGATAGATTAGTAAAGGGTATTTGGACTACAATTAGATTACAAAAACAATAAATTTCTATAAATAAATACGCCCAGATTAATTCGCGTTAACTGGGCGCATAAATATGATAATGATTAAAAAATGTAATTAATAAGTTAAGCCAATTGTTTTTTCGACACGACTCAATGTAGACTCAGCGATAGCAGAAGCTCGTTTCGCTCCGTCTTGTAAGATATCGTCTAAATCTGAACTTGTTAATAGTGATTCATAACGTTCTTGGATAGGTTCTAGCGTTGAAACAACTAAGTCAGCTAGATCACCTTTGAAGTTACCATAGCCTTGGCAACTATAATCAGAAACGATTGAGTCAATAGATTTTCCACTGAAGCTTGCGTAGATTTGTAATAAGTTCGCTACAGCAGGTTGATTTTCTTTATCATAGTTCACTTCACCAATAGAATCCGTTACGGCACTCTTAATTTTCTTAGTGATTTGTTTTGGTGTATCTAACATAGATACAAATGATTTTGTATTTGTATCTGACTTACTCATCTTGCTTGTTGGATCTTGCAAGCTCATAATACGTCCGCCTTCTTCAGGTATAAGTGGTTCAGGTTTAACTAATAGATCATCATTATAGCGAGAATTAAAGCGGTCAACAAAGTTACGTGTTAATTCTAAATGTTGCTTTTGATCGTCTCCGACTGGAACAAAATTAGCATCATATAAGACAATATCTCCAACCATTAATGTTGGGTAAGCTAATAAACCAGCATTAACAGCTTCTTGCTTTCTAGCTTTATCTTTAAATTGAGTCATACGTTCTAACTCACCTAAACCAGTCATACATTGAATAATCCATGCCATTTGAGCATGAGCAGGGACATCAGATTGAACGAATAGAATCGCTTTTTTTGTATCAATACCAATGGCTAAGTATAAAGCAGCCAATTGACGTGTCATTTGTTTTAATATTTTTGGATCTTGTGGTACTGTGATGGCATGCTGATTAACGATAGAATAGATAGCGTCGTAAGAATCTTGTAAGTCAACAAAGCCTTTCATAGCACCAATATAATTACCAATTGTGGGGATTCCCGAAGGTTGCACTCCAGAAAAAACTTTTTCTTTCATAAAAATACCTCTTTTCAAATATTAAATATTTCTTAAATTATATTAGCATTATAACGTATTTATTGACAAAGAACAAAAATAAAAAATCTTAATGACCTGTAAATCTTAGTGTGTTAATGAATAATGACTTTGTGAATTAATGATGAATTCTTAATATAGTCTAAAGAGATGATTAGAAGTAAGATTGATTTTTTCATTTGAAAATGCTATACTATTAAACATAAAGCAATACAGATTGTGAAAACATACTTCATTAAAAGTATAACACTATTGTTTTTGTATCACTTTATTATTTCACAAAAGAGCTGCTAACGTACTAAACAGGAGCCGCAAAGTTTTAGCTAACTTTGTCAAAATTGAAAGGAGCAACTATATTATGGTTACTTTATACATCACTCCAAGCTGTACCTCATGTCGAAAAGCTCGCACATGGTTAGAAGAAAATGAAATTCCTTATGAGGAGCGTAATATTTTTACTGAACCATTATCAATCACAGAAATTAAGTCAATTTTACGAATGACAGAAAATGGGACAGAGGATATTGTTTCTACTCGTTCAAAAGCATATTCTGAATTAGATGTAGAATTAAGTGAGATTCCTTTAAATGATTTCTTCGAAATGATTCAAGAGCAACCTGGGCTGTTGCGTAGACCAATTATCATTGATGATAAAAGACTACAAATTGGATACAATGAAGATGAAATTCGTCGTTTCTTACCACGTGCAGTTCGTGCATTAGAATTACAAAAAGCACGCGCATTGGTTAACGAATAAAAACCATTTTTTATTATAACTATGACCGATTATTTATTAATCGGTTTTTTTGTCTTTTTTACTTGAAACATGACATTCTGATTGGTATGATAACGTAACACTAATGATTTGTGTATTGCTAGATTATTCGTATAATAGATGTAAGAAGATCTAAGGAGGTGTACGGATATGGAAATGGAACACATTAATGAAAATTTAATTAAAGTGTCAATTAGACAGGAAGACTTGGAAGAGCGAGGAATTGATTTCCTAGATTTAGTTGGTGATCAAAAGACGATTGAAAGATTTTTCTACTCAATTTTAGAAGAGGTAGATGTTGATAAGCACTTTCAGGAATCAGAAGCTGTCACTTTCCAAGTAATGCCTAATAAAGAAGGTTTGGAATTATATATAAGCCGAACAAATTTTGATGAAATGGATGAAATATGGGAAGATGAATTAACTAAACATCTCATAGAGCGTAAACGAGAAATGAATGAAAATGAATCAAATGAAGATGATAATAAAAAAGAGAAGACAATCTTAGATTTATTTGAAAATGAAGAGAGTATTCAAGAAACTGAAGATGTAAAATCAGTTGAAGGTGAAATTATTAAATTTGCTGACTTAGAGGATTTTCTTAAGTTATCGAGAGAAGTAACCACTGATTTGATTCGTGCAGACTTTTATCATATGAATTCAAATTATTACTTAGTCATTAACTATGTTGATTCTTCAATTGTTGAAGAATACGCGTACAACAAACTTTTAACTATGTTTGAGTATGGTGAAAAAGTCAAAGTAACTGAAGCAATCCTTCAAGAACATGGAGACATGTTACGAAGCAAGGATGCATTGAAGTATTTTGGAGAAAATTTCTGATAATATTTATAAGAGCCAATGGAAAATTTCCGTTGGCTCTTTTTTAATGAAATTGTAATAATGGAAAAGCCTCTTTTTTATGTATTTTGATTTGTCAAATTAAGCTAGACAAAACTGCTTCATCTAAGTAACTCAAAAATACTTCCAACGGTGTTCGGTAGTGTAAGGATTTCCGTGGAATCGTGTTCCGTTTGTGTGCAATCGATGACA
>NZ_JBGQQY010000028.1:0-26372 GCF_045528545.1 Ruoffia sp. FAM 26254 | reverse complement strand
GTGTCATCGATTGCACACAAACGGAACACGATTCCACGGAAATCCTTACACTACCGAACACCGTTGGAAGTATTTTTGAGTTACTTAGATGAAGCAGTTTTGTCTAGCTTAATTTGACAAATCAAATAAATAAAAAATACGGTTTGAAGTTCTCAATGAATTTCAATCCGTATTTATTTGTTTAATAGTTAGCAATGATATCTTTGATGAGTTGATAGCTAACGGATTGAGCTTTATAATTTGAATTATTTTGAAAAACAGCTGCACTCACTAACATTCCATGGGCATGAAATGTAGGAATTTCGCACCAACTAGGTGAAATCACACATTGCGTTGAGACATTGAGACTCAATCCACCTGGAGTGTCAGGCATAATGTAGCGTTTATTTAATAAGGAATGAATTAATGGATGACCACTTAAATCGCCTTCTAAATGAAGGTTTACACCCATTGCGTTAATAACCCAATCCGCACGTAAAATCTCTTCATTATCCTTATTCTTCATAATGTATTCTCGTGTGTTGTCATCATAAGCAACAGTTTCATCATCTTTGAGAATGGTTAATTGGCCACGGTCATCACCTTCAATAATAGCTTCAGCCGACTTCATCGGAAGTTTTCCTTTAGCTAAGTTAAAGGGTTCTTGATATTTATCTAAGTATGCTTTTCGTTCTGATTCAGGCATATATTGCCATAAGAAATACAATATTCGAGTTGTGGAAACACCAATACGTTCTGTCTTCGCCATAAAATTTGAATGATTTAAAGACTCTCTTAGCCCTGCAGTTCCTGTTTGCAAAGCAATATTACAGAAATCTTCAAACCGAATATTTAAATGATTAAATTCTTTTTGAATAAGTTTATCTAATGCATCGAAATAGAGAATTTTCTCATTTGAATCCATTGTCGCTTTGACGTTATCCAACATAATATGTGTCATTTTTAAACTAATGTAATTTGCTGTTCCAACTGTATTGAAAAAGTTATGACGTGAGTAAGCGTACACGGATTCATTTTCGCGTTCTTGTAATAGATATTTGAGAATGATGATCGCAGTTAGTCTTGTTCCAATGACAACGAAACGGTCATCTTTAAAAAAGTTATGTGTGAGTTCGTTTAGAGGGTAGGGTTACTAATGTAGTTTGGTTTTCCGTTCAAATGGTAAGGGTCTAATACTGGTAGAGAACCAGAACACAGATGGACACGATCATATTGACGTACCTCATTTGACTCAGTGACTAATTCCAACTGTTTTGTTTCACTTAACTATCGCATATCTTCGATGGTTTCATAGTGTACAGTTGCATTCGATAATTCAATTTGCTTCATTGTTCGATCATTTAAATACTCACCAAACAAGGCACGCATCATAAATTCGGGAATATCGCCTTCAATTTTTGCTTCTTCTTTTAGCCTAACTTCATACTCACCTGGTTGTTCGTAATCATAAGTAATATCAGTTGTTCTGGTATTTACTAGTGCTAAATCTGAATCCTCTCTAAAAAGTACCCCGCGCCCAAAGCTAGGCGAGGTATCGTAGCAAACAATAGTAACATCATGATTTTTATCTTTTAATTCTTTTGCATAAGAAGTGAGAACAGCCGATCCGCTAATTCTCATCCCACTAATTGTGATATCCTCCTTATAAAAAAGTTTTAAACTTTGATTCTAAGGTTAATAAAATCATATTCAAGTCCGAGTTAATAAATACCTAAAGTAACTTAATGCAATTGAAATGTAATTTCATTTCATTCTTGATAAAAACAAAATATTTGTATTGAAATTTCATTTCATAAGTTGTATAATTTGTTTAGAAAACGATTACAATGGAGTGAGGATATGTATGGTATTTCAATATATTTAAATGAAGATGTGACAGAAGAAGTTAAACAGTACATAAGACGCATGCATGAGATTGGTTTTAAAGGTATTTTCTCGTCAATTCATATCCCTGAAGATGATTCTGGATTGTATTTAGATCGATTAGGGCAATTAGGTTCGGTAGCAAAAGATTATGAAATGGAATTAGTCGTTGATGTTTCTGGAGACGCCTTAAAGAACTTAGGTATTTATTATAAAGATTTAACTCCATTGATTGAACTAGGTGTGACTGGAATTCGAGTCGACTATGGAGTCAGTCACGAAGAGATTAAACTCATTAGTGAGCAAGTAGATGTTGTATTAAATGCGAGTACAATTAGCGTAGAAGATTTGAATATTTTAAAAGAGTTAGAAGTGGAGTTCACGTCGATTGAGGCTTGGCATAATTATTATCCGCGTCCTGAAACGGGTTTAGATAAATTAGAGTTTATTAATATGAACAAATGGCTGAAAGAGCAAGGGATTACGGTCATGGCTTTTGTACCAGGAGAGGGTGATTTGAGAGGACCTTTATATGAAGGATTACCAACTTTAGAAGACCACCGTTACAAACATTCTTTAGGGAGCGCGCTTGAATTAAGGCAAACAACCTTTGTTGATAAAGTGTATATTGGCGACCCAGGTTTGAGTACTTATAGTCAAATTCAGTGGGAAAAATATTTAAATGAAACAGTCTTATTTTTCGAAGCAGTCGCGACTTCCAACACTATCGAACAACTGAAACATATCGAAGGGCGACACACTCAAAGAATGGACGCGGCTCGCGATGTCATTCGTAGTCAGGAAGCAAGGATGAGACAAGATTTCGTAGTTAAACCGGAACAAATGAGTGAACGAACGGTAGGTTCAATTACGATTGATAACTCTGATTATCTTCGATACGAAGGAGAAGTTCAAATAACAAAAACGAATCTACCAGCGGATGAAAAGGTTAATGTGATTGGTTATATACAATCGGGTGATTATCTTTTACTTGAGGCAATGAGACCTGGACAACCGTTTGAAATTCAATGGAAGAGAGGATAGATAGATGAAATTAGGCAAGCTAACAACTGAGACGAGAAATGAAGCTTCGATGGCATTAGACCAAATGAGCGTTCAAGAAGCTATTGCACTGATGAATCAGGAAGATCGCCGTGTACCCGAAGCGATTGAACAAGTTTTACCACAAATAGAAGCAGCGATTAAATTAATCGTGAAATCTTTTAAACAAGACGGTCGCTTAATATACATGGGAGCAGGAACGAGCGGACGCTTAGGGGTCTTAGATGCAGCGGAATGTGTACCAACCTTTAGTACACCGCCTGAGATGGTCGTTGGTTTAATTGCTGGTGGAGAAAAAGCCATGTTATCAGCAGTCGAAGGTGCAGAAGATTCTGCAGAGTTTGGACGAGATGACTTAAAAGAATTGAAATTAACTAATAAAGATACAGTTGTGGGAATTGCGGCAAGTGGTCGAACGCCTTATGTTAAAGGTGGTTTGGCCTATGCTCAAGAAGTTGGCGCATCTACGGTATCAATTGCTTGTAACAAAGGCGCTGAAATTAGTGAATACAGCCAAGTTGCCATTGAAGTGGATGCAGGCGCAGAAGTATTAACCGGGTCAACTCGGTTAAAAGCAGGAACAGCTCAAAAGTTAATCTTAAATATGTTATCAACAGTATCGATGGTACAAATTGGAAAAGTGTATAAAAATTTAATGGTAGACGTACAACCAACCAATGAAAAGTTAGAAGAACGTTCCAAACGAATTATAATGCAAGCGACAGAATGTGATTATGAAGTAGCAGAAAAAGCTTTTCAAGAAGCAGATAACAACGTTAAAGTGGCCATTGTTATGGTATTAACAAATAATGATCCAAATAGTGCAAAAGACATATTAAGTCATAACAACGGGTTTATCCGAGAAGCTATAAAAGAAGAGGAGGAGCAATGATGAATACAACAAAAGAACAATTAATTGCTAAAGAAATATACAAACATATGGGTGGTAAAGACAACACTACAGACATCTATAATTGTATGACACGTGTCCGGATTGATTTAGTTGATCCAAGTGTCGTCGATGAAGTTGAATTGAAAAAAGTTGACGGTGTCATGGGTGTTGTTCAAGACGGGAATAACTTACAAGTAGTTGTCGGTCCTGGTACAGCTAGTAAAGTAGCAACTGAATTAGCAAGTATGTCAGGCAGTGTTAAAGGTGCGGCTGTCGATGAAAACCTTGACCCAGAATTAACATCTGGACGAGCTAGTACAGAACAAATTACAAAAGAGAATAAAGAAAAATATAAAAAAGGGAATGATAATGCCTTTAAACGTATTACTCGCTCAATAGCTAGTATCTTTGTTCCATTAATTCCAGCTTTCGTTGGTGCCGGTATTATTGGGGGGATTGCATCCATCTTCCAGAACATGATTACCGCTGGTCAACTCGATGCAGCGACTTGGGGACATGCAGTTGACATCTTAAATATTATTAAGAATGGTTTATTCGGCTACTTAAATATTTATGTAGGTATTAACGCTGCTAAAGTATTTGGCGCAACTCAAGGTATGGGTGGAGTTATCGCTGGGATTATTTACCTTACAGGTATGAACCCTGAGAATCCACTCATTAATATCTTTACAGGTGAGCCATTATTAGCTGGTCAAGGTGGGATTATCGGTGTCATCTTTGCCGTATTCATCTTATCTTATGTTGAAAAAGCAGTAAGAAAAGTGATTCCGGATGCATTAGATATTATCTTTACACCAACAATTGCATTACTTGTAGTTGGTTTATTAACAATTTTTGTCATTATGCCCGTTGCCGGGGTCATTTCATCCTCGTTAGTTGGTTCAATAAATTGGGTTCTGGATATTGGTGGAGCCTTCTCAGGCTTTATATTAGGAGCATTCTTCCTACCACTCGTTATGTTTGGTTTACACCAAGTCCTAACGCCTATTCATATTGAAATGATTAGCTCAACTGGTCAGACAAACCTATTACCTATTCTTGCTATGGCAGGTGCAGGACAAGTAGGAGCAGCCATTGCTGTTTGGATGAGAGCACGTCAGAACAAACAATTAACAAATATGATTAAAGGTGCTTTACCTGTTGGTATCTTAGGAATCGGTGAGCCATTAATTTATGCTGTAACATTACCTTTAGGTAGAACATTTATTACAGCCTGTATCGGTGGAGGGATAGGTGGCGCCGTGATTGGATTCTTTGGAAGTGTTGGAGCAACAGCCATCGGACCAAGTGGAGTTGCTTTAATTCCACTAATTGCTAATAACATGTGGTTACAATATGTCATTGGTTTAATTGCAGCTTATATTGGTGGCTTTGTCGTTACATACTTCTTCGGAGTACCAAAATCAGCCATGGAACCTACTGAATTACAAGGATCAGGTTCACAAGCACAAGATCCGTTAGCTGACTTTAACTAATCAGATAACGAGTCATTGACCTTAATGAGATTTAATTCTCATTAAGGTCTTTTTTCGTTTCATATGATTTCACCGGATTAAATTCGTATTGTATTGTTAGTTAGTGTAAACTATTAATTATAAAACACAACAAGAAAAGTAAAAAGATAAGGAGAATACGTCATGAAGAAGCGTTTATTAGTACTTGGATTATTAAATTTACTTGTTGTCCAAACGGTTCATGCAGAAGAAAAAAGCGAAAGTCCATCTGTTTCCCCTGATTTGGCAACACAAATACTCGAAGGCGAATTCAGTGATGAAACAAAAGAAAGTATCTATAACAAAATAAAAGATGTCTTAGACAAAGTAACTGAAGTAATCGATTCAGGTAATAATATTAATGGCATTATCGGTATTGCTGACATCATAGAGTTATTTGGGGATGAGTATACATATGAAGAAGATTCACTCAAATATGATATGTGGGTAGCCGTAGATACCTTTAAACTGACGGTTTCAATGAATGAAAACAATCAAGTGGACTATTTATATGGAAATTTGTATCCGACGTTTGAAAGATTACAAACAACAGATTCAGAATCTGATTTAGAAAAAGTGGAAGAAGTAATCAATCATCCTGATGCTTTACCAAGTTTTTCTGAAGTGGATGAAAATTATAAGGATTATTATTTTGAATTTATTCAAGATGAAATGTCTTATATTACTGGGACGTATAGTATGACTTACGACTGGGCTTCTAAAGATTTAATTCAATTAGAAATTGGGCAAGCTAATTATGGTCGTGCCAACTTAACAGTGACACAAGCTGAGATTGATGAATTAAAGCAAAGGGATAATTTAATTATTCAAGATGTTATCGATGTGGTGGGTAATAACTGGACTTATGTTCAGAAACTTCAAGAGAATAGCCACTCGTTCATCTGGCAAGATCCGTTGGGTAAAGATATCACAGTCATAGTGGCGGAGGATTTAAGCGTTGAAAAAATCTCAACAGGCAACTTAGATTAAAATCGAATAAGGAGAGAATAAATGTCAAAAAAAACAAAAACGTGGTTAGTAATTATTGGAAGCTTACTTATTCTGACAATCGTTGGATTATATATATATACTTTTTCAAATACATCACAAGCAGACTCTACTTCTAATGAAGCGACTCAAATAGCTAGTCAATCTTCTGTTGTTAATGATAGTACTCAAGAAGAGATGATGGAAGAGCCGGTTGAACCGATTGAGCAAGAGTTTTTATTTGAAGACTTACCAATGAAAGAAGGTAAAGAAATATTTCCATCACAAGAAGGGGAGTTAACCTTAAGATCAGTTGGGGATGTGTTAATTCATGACCGTGTCAGTTATTTAGCTGACACTTACTCACCAATCTATCAAGATACTGTGGCGAATATGCTTGAAGAAGGTTTTGAACCTGACCTCTTTGATGAAGATGCAGCCTATGACTTTATGCCGATGTTAGCTCATATTCAACCTTATTTGGAATATGCTGATATTTCGATGGCTAATTTAGAAGTGATTGCTGCTTCACCGCAGCTACCAATGTCAGGGTATCCGCAGTTTAATGCACCGAGTGAGATTATTGCTGCACTGAAGCGAATTGGTATTGATATCGTAAGTAATGCTACAAATCATACCCTAGACTGGTTCAGTGAAGGCGCGCACTATTCACTTCAGAACTTGCAAGAAGAGGATATGATGTATGTAGGTAGTTATGAATCTTGGGAAGATTATAATACAAACCGAATAATAGAAGCAAATGGTATCAGTGTCGGCTTCTTAAATTATTCCTATGGAACCAATGGTATTCCCGTACCTGCTGGAGAAGAATATTTAATTAGTTTAATTGATGTTCCTTTAATGGTTGCTGAAGTGGACGCACTATCCGAACAAGTTGATGCGGTCGTTGTGAGCTTACAGTTAGGAGAGGAATACGCTACATTACCAAATGAAGAGCAATTTTATGTGTTTCAATCATTAAGTGATGCTGGTGCCAAACTTATCTTAGGTGGGCATCCACACGTATTACAACCCGTCGATTGGTATAACGGGGGTGAAACATTTGCTATATATTCTCAAGCTAGTTTTTTAACTGGACAAAGAGATTTAGATAATAAGCAAGGCGGTATTACTGAAGTAACGTTTCAGCGCGATGAGTCCGGTGAAGTGAATGTTGTGAATCCTAAGTTCATGCCTATATTTAACTTGGGGGTTGAAGCAGAGAAGATGTATCAAATTATTCCATTTGCTGATATCGACTTACATCAAATTCCCGATGGCCAACTGTGGTGGGATACGATTGATGAACGTATGCATACTTACGTGGATGATTTTGAGTTTGTAACGCATTTAGAAACGGAAGCAACTGAGGAAACAATAGATACTTTCAGATAGATGGAAAGCTACATTAGCTATTATTTTACATTTCTCTTGAGTTGTTATAATATAACTCTAATATTTTCACTAAATTTATAAGGGGATTTTAATAATGACTCAAGATGGGCGAATTGATTTCTTATATTTAAATGAACAAGATATGATTGATGCGGGCGTTTTAAATATGCAAGAATGTATTAACGTCATGGAAGATGTTTTTGGAATCTTAAGTACAGAAGATTACCGGATGGGTGGTAGAGAGAATAATTCTCACGGAATGGTTGTCTCATTCCCAGATGAACCTGAGCATAAAAGTATGCCGGCCAATGGTCCAGACCGTCGATTTTGTGCGATGCCAGCCTATCTAGGTGGCGAATATCGTATTGCTGGATGTAAGTGGTATGGTTCAAACCTTGATAATAAAGATAAAAACCTACCGCGTTCGATTCTCACAATGAATCTGAATGATGCCGATACAGGTGCACCATTAGCCTTTATGTCAGCTAATTTACTGAGTGCTTGGCGAACTGGGGCAATTCCGGGCGTAGGTGTGCGCTACCTTGCTAAGCCAGATTCAAAAGTGGTCGCAGTCTTAGGTGCGGGTGCGATCGGAAGTTCAACAGCTATCGCATTGCTTTTAGAAGCGAAAAACGCCGAAGTGTTTAAGGTCTATGATGTGGATGAATCTCAATCGCAGATTCTGAAGGAAGATTTAGAAGTAAAATTTCCAAATGTATCGATACAAATTGTACATTCAATTGAAGATGCTGTGAGAGAGACGGATATCTTAAACTTAGCAACTTCTGGAGAAGCGAATCCTAAGATTGAGAGTGAATGGATTAAACCAGGTGCTTTAATTATCGGGTCTTCTTCAGGGAACTTTGATCCAGACTTTGTCATTAATAATGTTCGCTTAGTCGTCGATAATTGGAAGATGTATGAAGAAGTGAAGTACGAAGATGTCTATCCATATAACACCCTTGAGATGGGCGTTTTAGGACGATTATTCCTAGACTGGATTCATGAGGATCGCATGACGAGTGACATTATTATGAACGTAGGTGATATTATTAAAGGTAACGTTCAAGCTCGTGAGAACGACGATGATATTATCATCTTTGCTTTAGGTGGCCAACCTTTGTATGATATTGCTTGGGGTTACCAAGTTTATCAAAATGCCTTAGAAAAAGATATCGGAACAAAACTTAATTTATGGGAAACAGCGTTTCAAGCGAGATAAAGAAAATCATTCTCTGGGTTGCCTGTAAATATGAATAGAAAAATCTCCTAACCACTGTGGGTAGGAGATTTTTTGTATAGTTTCTTCTGATTAATTCCAATTCTCAGATTGATAACCCACGGGGTATGCCACTTCATTAGGCGACAACACGCCGTCCTTGATGACTGGTAAATCAACAGGTAATTGACCTGTAGGTCCTTCTTCAGAAGAAGTGACACCAAAGATGACTTCAACCACAGCAGGAATGTTCGGACCGAATGATGCGACGGGCTCTTGTCCGCCTTCCGTTGGGTCCATACCGTTATATCCGTAAGAAATTAATATCGCATCATTATCAGTAAAGTTTACGGCATCATACGGTTTATTAATACTTACTTGCACCGTTGGAATACCTTGCTCTTTTGCGTAAGTGAATATTTCTTGTGGAATCGCTGTTCTAAAGTTATCAGCAGCAAGAGAGGATTCATCTACCATACTCGTGTATACAACGACATGACTGGCTTGTGAGATTGCCTCTGCAAAGTCAGTGAATTGACTTTCTTCATTATAAGTCAATATTTCATACGTAAAGTCAGACGAGAGTGATTCTTCTAATCGCATCCGCTCTATACTGAACTCAGTTCCAGGAACTTGATTTGTATCAGCTGTAATAAATAATACATGATCATCTGCTTCCGGTTGAATGGGTAAAGCGGCTTGTGTATTTTCAATTAAAGTGACAGCATGATTAGAGATTTCACGTTCATTGGCACGATTCATGGCAGAGCCAACAATCTCTGTTGCATTCGCAACGACATCATCTTCAGACTGACTTAAGAAATCATCCTCAAGTAAACCTAATTCATCCTTAAGCGTTAAAATGCGACGGACTGAATTGTCGATATTATCCATGGGGATTTCTTCACTTTCAACTGCGTCAACAAGACCTTGAATCACCTCATCTAGCAAAGCAAGATCGTCATTGGATCTAATAATGACAGGCATCAATAATATATCTGCGCCAGCTTTTTTAGATAAGATCGAAGTTTCAACCTCACCAAAGTTATTTGCTATAGCTTCCATATTTAAAGCATCTGTGATTACAATGCCTTCATAAGCCATCTCATCACGAACTAGATCTGTTAAGATTGCTGGAGAGAGTGTGGCAGGTAATAAGATATCAGAACCATCCTCGTCCGATACTTTCGTCTCTGATTCTAGTTGTGGGAACTGGATATGTGCTGTCATAATCATATCAGTGTCTGCATCCATCACAGCTTTGAAAGGAAGTAATTCATTATTCATCAATTCATCAAAACTTTTATCAACGACAGGTAAGCCGAAGTGAGAATCGACATCGGTATCTCCATGTCCTGGGAAATGTTTCGCGGCAACAGCGACGTTATGTTCTTTAATCCCTTCGATATAACTCAAGCCATGTTCAGAAACGATCTCAGGATCAGAGGAGAATGAACGTAAACCGATGACTGGGTTTTTGGGGTTGTTATTTATATCAACCGATGGAGCAAAGTTTACATTGATGCCTAAGGCTTCAAGTTCACTCCCAATAATTTCACCAACTAGTTTCGAGTATTCTGGGTCATTTGTTGCTCCTAGAGCCATATTACCCGGTAATTGAGTTCCCGAACCCAAACGGTTCACGATTCCACCTTCTTGGTCAATTCCAATGAGAAGAGGTAAGTGATCACTTTCAACTTGAGAGGCTTGCATTTGATAGACGAGTCGGGCTGTTTGTTCTGTTTCAACCACATTTTCAGCAAATAAAATGACACCACCAAATTGATAGTCGGCTAAGATTTGACGAATATCTTCGTTTAATTCAGTCACGCCTACTTCTTCACCATCGACTTCCCAATTTCTAAAGTCTGGCATGAGCGTTTGAGCGACTTTCTCTTCGAGAGTCATATTTGCGATGATCTCGTCGACGCCATTATTACTATCTCCAGATTCTGCTTGTGCAGAATAGTAGGGCGTTGTGATGTTTAACAATAGCATTCCTGATAGAAATAATCTCGTGAGTTTTTTCATCATATTCTCCTTTATAAGTTAATTTAAAAGTCTTTCTGTAACTTTCACCTCCGCTATATTGTATATATTAAATGATAACATATAAGCGCTTTCCAACCGAGTGATAACCACTATAACAACCGATTATTTATGTGGTATTATTAGATTAGAATCAGGAAAATTCAATTGACTTTTGATAAAAATTTCAAGTTACGAGGGATAAAGATGAAAAAATTGTATTCGTTTCTGTATTATTCGGTTTTGTAGTTATTCCAGCAGATGTTAGTGCCCAGGAAAATTTATTTGGTAGATACGAAGTGACAAATGAGAATTCATTGATTAAAGAAATTCACATCCTCGAAAACCGGCTTCAAATTGTAATTGATAATGAATATTTAATTGAGAGTGAAACAGAAGATAAAACAGTAAAAAAAGTCATGGATTATAAGAATCTTATGGTGAATGAAGATGCTTTATACGGTATTTTTGATTTGGAGGCTCAGTCAGATGAAGATAATTCACAAAATCAACAATATCTAGAGATAAATTTTTTCGATGGCCAATCATTCCCTAGTTTTAGTTTAGATATTGTTAATCCTGAATATTTAATCATTGATAATCAATACGTTCATTTTGAATTAGTGGAATATGGTCATAACTGAATGTTACAGCATTTGTAGAACGAATTCGTTTTATGAATGCTTTTTTATTTTGGTTGGAATTTTATAATTCTTTTAAATGGATATTGAGATTTGATATAATGGATATTAACGTTATGAAAAGTGAGGCGCATTATGTTTAAAGGATTAATTGACCGTTTTTTAAGTAAGCAAGCCAATGGGGAAGCTCGAGCTAAATTAGGTATCTTATCTGGAAGAGTGGGCTTAATCTCTAACTTTGTATTATTTGGAATTAAATTGCTGGCGGGGACAATATCAGGCAGTATTTCGATTATTACGGACGGGATGAATAACTTAGGCGATTCTGCGTCTTCTTTATTAACCTTATTCGGTTTTAGAGCAGCTTCTAAACCAGCTGATAAAGAACATCCTTACGGACATGAACGATCAGAATATATTACGGGCTTATTAATTTCTGTTGTTATCATTTATGTTGGTTTTCAATTTTTCACGTCTTCGATTAAACAAATCATGAATCCAACGCCTCTAAATGCCTCACCACTAGTCTTTATTTTATTAGTTGTGTCAATTCTAGTTAAGATTATACAAGGGAATTTTTACAAGACGGCTGCCAAGGCTATTCATTCCAATACATTACATAGTGCGGCACAAGATAGTATGAATGATGTCTTTGTAACTTTAATCGTACTCGTGTCCGCGACCGTTGAGACGGTGACGGGTTGGCAAATCGATGGTTACGCGGGTGCCTTGTTATCTGTGATCATCGTTTATAGTGGTATTCAGGCAATTAATGACTCGATTAGTGATTTATTAGGGACAAGTCCTTCCAAAGATGAAATCCAAGCAATGAAGACTTTATTGGATGAGTATGATTCAATCGTAGGCTTCCATGATTTACTTGTGCATAATTATGGACCAAACAAAACCTTTGCGACGATTCATATTGAAATCGACGATAGTTGGGATTTAACTTACTCACATCAAGTAATTGATCAAATTGAAGCAGACTTTGAAGAGAAATTAGGGGTAGAATTAGTCTGTCACGTTGACCCAATTGCGAAACATAATGAAGAACATACAGCTATTTACCGTCAAGTTAAAGAAATTCTTAAATCATTTCAATTAGATTTAAAGTTTCATGATTTTAAAGTAGATAGTAAAAATCATCGAAGTCATATCACTTTTGATGTAGTTGTTCCTGATGGCGTGGAGGAAACAAATGAGGAATTATTCTCAATGATCCAAGAGAAGATTCATTCATACATCGGTGCTTATGAATTAGTCATAGAATTTGATCGACTTGATTTGTTAAAAGAAGTTTAAATATGAAGACACTCCTTCGGATACTTTTAGTAAACGAAAGAGTGTCTTTTAAGTTATTATTCGTAACCTTCTGTCATACAGCGATTTAAAATTTCAACAACATCATCTGGGTTTAAAGGAACGTAAGCACGTGATAAGCGTTCGGCAGGTCCTTTGGCCATTTCTTCGAAATGTTCATCCGTTTCAATACCTACTTCTGGAAGAGTCATAGGTAAACCGTTATCGACGAAGAATTGATAAGTCTTTTTAATCGCTTCTTCAGCCATTGCGAACTTATCATCGGTTTCTTCAATATCCCATACTTTGTTTGCATATCTCGCAAAACGGTCCACGGTTTTGTCACTTAAGATATATTTCATCCAACGTGGTGTTAGAATGGCTAATCCGACGGCATGGGTAATATCGTAGTAAGCAGATAAGTAATGTTCAATTGGGTGAGTTGTCCAACCGCCACCTTTACCCATCGATGTTAAGCCGTTTAATGCTACGGTTGACGCCCACATTAAATTCGAACGCGCTTCATAGTTCTCAGGATCTTCTAACGCTATCGGTAAGTATTTAATAGTGGCACGTAAGATGGACTCACTTAAGCTATCAGTAATAAAGGCATTGTCTTCTGCTTGAAAGTAGTTCTCAAACGTATGAGACATAATGTCTGCCGTACCAGCAGCAGTTTGGTTAGCGGGCACAGTATATGTATAAGTTGGATCCAAGATAGAAGCATATGGGTATAGATATTTACTCGCTGTTCCTTGTTTCATTTTTACATCGAAGTTTGTAATAACAGCGTTAAAATTCATCTCAGTCCCTGTTGCTGAAAGTGTCAAAATATCTACTAAAGGTAGCGCATCTGTAATTAAACTGCCATCCATAACTAAGTCCCAGGCATCGCTGTCGTATTTGGCAGCTGCCGCAATAACTTTAGAACAATCGATGGTTGAACCACCGCCTACGGCTAAGATGACATCAATATCATTCTCTTTACAGATTTTTGCACCTTCACGAACCGTTTCAATCCGAGGATTAGGGTCAATGCCACTGAGTTCAAAAATCTCACAACCTTTTAGTAAATCTTGCACCTCGTCATAGATACCATTTCGCTTAATACTCCCGCCACCATAAGTGAGTAAAACTTTGTTTCCGAATTGTTTTATTAAATCAGGTAAATGTTTAATTTTACCTTCACCAAAGTAAACTTTAGTTGGAATATCGCAATTAAATGCTCGCATATAACAAACCTCCATTTGTATGTTGTGTTATTTTTATTGTACAAGACATCGCTTTCAATTAGCAATTAAAAAAACTTACCAAGTAACTACTCGGTATGTTAAATCATTATTAATCAATATCTTCGAAATCGGATTTTGTAGGTGTGTTGAATGGTTCCATATCGAAGTTACCTTCCCATCAATCGACACCCACCGATGTTTTCTTCTAAATTCGTAATTGTATATGTAATGTACCAACACTTGAACGATCCGAGAAACCTAGGACCATTGTAGGAAATGCTTTTCGATAGAATTTAATTGGATTCACTCCAACCAATAAGAGAATAACAACGTAGACGAGTAACATAAATACGACAGCAGAGTAGAGTGCTGAGATAAAGTTAATCATATACTAATAATCTCCATCCCTTGAGATAAAATCGTATTTGCTACAAGCGCTGAAATCCCGTAAGGCATTAATTTAATCACGTTTGTTAATACACTATTAACAGCGACTTGCGCAGATTGTAGAAATTCATCACAGGCTTTAATCGCATCAGGTTTTATATTTCTCATGAAGCGAATAGAGGCCGCAAAGAATGCTCCTATAATTACTACAGATACGATACTACTATTTGTTGTCATCACTGAGAATATATTATTAGGAATTAACTCTAAGAAGAATAGTGGAAATCTCTCAGCAGCAATACCTTCCATAGGCTAGTCCTAAAAATAAAGCAACCATCATCCGCATTGAAAAGGAAGTTTTTCGTTTTGACATATTGCGTATAATACCAATAATGACTAGTAGTAAAATGATCACGCCGATCGTGAACCGATGACTTATTTTTTAAAAAATTGTAAAAAAGGGTTGATTTATCATATTATTCCTCCTTAAATAATTTTAAAATGAAAGAAGCAAGCGATGCTCATGACTCTATAAGTCTATTTTATGAAATAAAATTCAAGTATCAAAGTAATTGATTCTAATTCTTAATCTTTGAAATATTAATTTGACAAAGGCAGAGATTTGCGTTACTCTATCTCAAGTAAATTAAATAAGAGAACAATACAGTATTGAGGCCGCTTGTAATATCAGTAATCAGAAATGATGAAAGGATTGCTAGCCGAAATGTCAAATTGATGTTGGGGATAGATTGAATAAGTCTATCACTGTCTTGTAGGGTTGCCCAAACTCTACGTAGGTGAGCGTGCTGTGTTGTGGGCAAAAGAACCTGTCAAATTCTGGCTGTGAGCTTTTGCTCGCAGCTTTTTTATATACATTTTTTAAAAGTGCAATGTAGTAATTCGCTCACCCTGCTGTAAAGTGTTCAAAATAAATGGAGGAACAAAGTGAAAAATATATTCAAGGCATTAGGAAGAGTCCGGATGCCACATACATATGTATTATTGTTTAGTTTTATTATTATTGCTGCCATCCTTTCTTGGATTGTCCCAGCAGGGGAATTTGAGCGAGTAATGGTTGGAGAACGTGAAATTATTAATCCAGATTCATTCGCACATGTTGCAAGTAATCCTCAAGGTATCTTTGAAGTGTTGAAGAGTATTCCAAGAGGTTTCGCTCGAACACAAGATATCTCTTACTTCTTATTTGTCACAGGTGGGTCATTTTTAATTATTAATAAAACCGGAATGATCGAATCGGCTTTAAGTCGAATTGTTAGTTCATTAAAAGGTAAAGAAGCTTTAGTCATTCCTGTTGTGGTACTAATTATGGGATTAGCAGGTTCAACGATTGGCTTGAGTGAAGAGACAATTGTCTTTATTGCTTTAGGTGTGTCATTAGCGCGAGCGATTGGTTATGACTCACTTATCGGGGTCGGAATGATTGGGCTTGGAGCAGGAGTTGGGTTTACATCTGGCTTCATGAATCCATTCTCAGTTGGGGTAGCACAATCGATCGCGGAATTACCCTTATTCTCAGGTATTGAATTGAGATTAGTCCTGTTTACCGTATTATGGATTGTAACGTCTTTATATTTAATTATTTATGGTAAACGTGTCAAAGCTGATTTAACAAATAGTATCGTTTATGATGAGGAAATGAAAGCAAGAAATCATGCGGACTTTCAAGATTTAAACACAACTGAAAACATCGAATTCACAACTAAACAGAAGATTATTGCAGCTGTTTTTGTTGGTGGCTTTGTTGTTATAGCATACGGTGTTATGAGCTTAGGCTGGTTTATAACTGAGATAGGTGCTGTATTCTTAGGTATGGGCTTAATTAGTGGTCTAATCTATGGAATGAGACCAGGAGATTTAGCAGATAACTTCATTGAAGGTGCTAAAGATATGATGTATGCAGCGTTAATTGTTGGATTAGCACAAAGTTTAGTGATTATTATGGAAGACGCGATGATCTTAGATACATTGATTAATGGTTTAACGGGTGCAATTTCAAACTTACCGTCTGTCTTATCAGCGGCTGGTATGTACGTCGTTCAAATTATTATTAACTTCTTTATTAGTTCAGGTAGTGGACAAGCGGCTGTTACAATGCCAATTATGGTACCTTTAGCAGATGCTTTAGATGTCACACGCCAAACTGCAGTATTAAGTTACCAATTAGGGAACGGCTTCCTAGATTCAATTATGCCGATGTCAGGAATCTTAATGGCTCAATTAGCAATTGCAGATATTCCTTACAAAAAATGGGTTAAATTCGCCATGCCTTTAATGGGTATTTGGTTAGCGATTGGTCTAGTCTTTATTATCTTTGCACAATTAGTCGGCTACGGACCATTTTAGAAATTTCGAAAGGGGAAATATTATATGTCAAAAGAACAATTACACGAAATCGTTTCAGAAATGCGCGAGGAATTACAAGGTTTAAGTGATTATATTTATGAAAATCCTGAACTAGGATTAAACGAATATAAATCATCACAAGCCCATGTTGATTTATTAAGAAAACATGGCTTTGACGTTGAGTATCCATACTTAGGATTCGATACGGCGTTTAAAGCAACCTTTGATTCAGGTAAAGAGGGGCCAACAGTTGCCTATTTATCAGAATATGATGCACTTCCAGGCATTGGTCACGGCTGTGGTCACAACATGCTTGGGACTGTAGATACGGGTGCAGGAATTGCCTTATCTAAAGTCGTTGGTGAAACAGGTGGGCGCGTCGTAGTTCTAGGAACGCCGGCTGAAGAAACTGATGGTGTTAAAGTTGATATGGCTAATGCTGATACGTTTGACGATGTGGATGTCGCTTTATGTACACATCCCTCTGATCAAAACTTAATGAGTAATGTATCGCTTGCGATGGAAGCTTTAGAATTTGAATTCTTTGGAAAAACAGCTCACGCGGCTGGTGCTCCTTGGGAAGGAATTAACGCTTTAGATGCTGCCATTAATATGTTCAATATGGTGAACGCGGGTCGTCAACAATTACGTCCAGATGCACGTGTTCATGGAATTATCGCTGAAGGCGGTGTCGCAGCCAATATTATTCCGGAATACACTCGTGTTCAATTCTATGTTCGTTCTCTAGATATTAATTACTTACAAGAAGTGAAAGATATGGTTATCCGAAGCGCTGAAGCAGCATCAAGTGCAGCAGGTACGACAATGAAATATAACTATTTTGAAAAGTCATACTATAATATGATCACGAACCAAAAATTAAGTGATACATATAACGCTAACGCAGCAGATTTAGGAATCGAAATGATCGATGCGGGTGAAGACTTATCAGGTTCCATCGATATGGGAAATGTCAGCCAAGTTGTCCCATCTATCCATTCATACTACGAAATTACAGATGGTGTACCAACTGCGGGTCATACCGTTGAATTCCGTGAAGCAACTCGTACTGAATTTGGTTACAAAGCGATGATGCGCACGGTTGAGATTCTAGCTAGAACAGGTTTTGATGTGATTACAAAACCAGAACTATTGGCAGAGATTAAAGAAGAGTTTAGCAAGATTGAAAAAGTAAACTAATTTAATATTTTTGAGTTTTGGTATCAGCGAGATTATTCTTGCTGATACTTTTTTTTGTGGATAAATATTAATAAAATCTGAAAAAAATATAATATATAGTGTATAATTAACATAACAATATTAACCATTTTTATTGTTTGCGATAGGCATCTGTTAAGTTACTTGATACGAAGGTTTAGTTTTTTATACTAATTATAGAGGAGCTGTATATTCTAATGAAAAAAATAGTTAAGTACGTCTTGCTAGTTGTGTCACTATTATTAATCAGTCAAACACCCGTCTCTGCCAACGATAATCAAAGTTATGTCAGTGATAATGAAGAAAGTCCGATCAGTCATATTGTCTTTAAGCCAGACAATGTTCAAATAACAGTAAATAATGAAGCAGCTGAGGCAAGGGAAATTATACTATTATTATCTAAGCATACAGATGAAGCCTTGCTTGCTCAAGTGGATCCAAATGCCGAGTCTGATGATTTACAAGTTTTACAAGATGAATTAGGAATTAGCTTTTACGCGATTGAAGATCAACTCGATTTAGAAAATAATCCGACTGTTTTTAATGTGATTGAACAAATTCAACATGCGTCATCCGGAATATATTCATCGATTGACCCTATGGGGAATGTCGTATTCACTATTTCTAACCCTGAGATTGTCGAGTCTGATGAGACGATTCGTGTAAAACTGTTTAATGAAGATCTCATTGAGTTCACTCGTAAAGAAGATAGTACATTGGAATATAATTCCTATGACTTTGTGTTAGTGGAGTAGTTAAAGTTTCAAACGGATTTGATATTTAATATTGAATAATTAATTTAAAGAAAAAGCAATTCGATAGCTGTACCTACAATGCTAGTGTACTCCATCGAATTGCTTTTTTATTCATCTGCAATTTCTTGAAGTAATTGGTCCACTTCTTCTTGCTTATGATTGGCATTCTCATATTCTTCAAAGTGAACAAGAATGCTAATGACTTTATCACAATGATTTTTACCGTTTTCAATATCACCTTTTTTAATATAATATAAACCTTTAAGATAATTTAGTTGATTTTTTTCATAGAAACTTTTTTCACCTATTAGAAAGGTTTCGGTCTCGGAGATTAAGTCATCAATATCTTCCAATTCGTTTCGTTTCAACAGATAATCAATCATATTAAGTAATACTTTCGAAAATTCTCCATTTAGCCTTAATTTAGAACCGTACTTTTTAATCTTATTAATGACCATAGTATTAAAATAATTCATGTGCTCAATATCCAAGAAAAACATACTATTTGCAAATAACGCTACTTCATAATGTCCCCAATCATAGACATCTTTTAAGTAATCCATAATAATATTGGTGTCATCGCGATTAAATCCATTATGATTGATTAACTGGAAACGTTGAGAGGCAATAATGGCATTGTGTAAGTGACGAAAGTTTGAATTTTCACTATATAATTCCTTTTCTTGTTCCACTAGTTTTTTTAAAAGTACTTTATTGCTCGAATAGTAAGCTTTTGAATATTGATTTAGAAAGTTACTTTGCAGTGGTGGGTCTGATGTAAGCACATGCACGATAAATTCACTATATTTAACATTCAATCGATCAAGAATCATTAGAAAATTATCGAGCTTAATATCATATTTATTATTTTCAAATTGCGATAAAAATTGAGGAGTGACAATACCCTCGGCGAGTTCTTTTTGCGTCATTTTTTTATTTTCGCGAATACTCTTGATTATTTTACCGTACGAAACCATTTTTGACCTCCTATAAGAATACTGGAATAATTTGCGATTAAATAATATATACTTTAAAGACAACCCAAAATCTATAAAATTATTTTATTATAAGTATATAGGGGGTGAGTTTATAAAGCAAATAATAATAATTATATGTTGTGTCATTTCACTAGACAGGAATGTTGAATTAATTGTTGAGTTAAGACCAGTTGACGAGGAAATAGTCAAAATTGAATTAATTTAAAATATTCAAATCAATTAATTTATCTTGAGTAAATATAAATGCCTTTTTACTCCCGATCGAGAAAGTATAAATATGGACAGAAAGTAAAGTAATAATTGATAGTTCTTTTTTGAACATAGATATGAGAAAAAATATATATGATTTATTTGAGATAAATATTTTAAATACAATAATTAACGAAATCATCTTTGTAGAATATATCTTATAAAGTGTAATAGATTATGAAAATGTTGTTAAAAAGATACAGAAGATCGGAAACAATCAAAAGTATTTTGATATATACTTTGAAGTCTATTTATATTTTTAATGATAATAAGTTCATATTTGAACCACACGATGATAGAGTATGGAATCTTAGTTATGAATCACTGAGTGTCTTAAACATTCAAAGTAGTCGAATTATGAATTAGGTAAGAGATAATATATTTAACAATACAAGTGGAAAATATGTCATTTTGAATTATTTTCTCTAATAAAAAGAATTAGGAGAGTGTGAATTATGAAAAAGTGTAAAGTTTTTTTAACAGGACTTTTAATTGTTACTTTTGCATTACCAACATCTGTTGCAAGAGCTATTGAAAGTAATACTGAAATAGATATAACTACTAGTTCGTTTGAACCACTTGATGTAAGAAGAATGTGGATTGAAATGCATCCTGTTTCTGGTAATGGGCCAGCAGTATATTATTATCATAATGGATATTGGCATGGCTACTTACAAAAAGTTGGATTTACTCCTCGACCTAACTCATTCTCATACTATAGTGGCTATTTATATCCGGTTGGTTCATCAATACCTATGCCATCGAAAACCCCTATTGAAGTAAAATAGAAAGGATAATCATAATGAAAAAAATAGTTATAATTATTTTATTATTTGTTACCTTTGGAAGTACAACTCCTTTAACTGTTGAAGCATCATTTTCGGACAGTTTTGATATAGAAAATAGATTATTATCTCATACTGTCAAAAAGACAGTTACAGTATTTGTTGGATATGGCTCATTTCCTCCTAGCTATTCATCAACTTATTCATATAATGACGGATTATATAAAGGTACGTTATATGAATCTTATTCTGAGAGAAGATATGGAGGAGGAGTTGGAAGTAATATGTATGCGTGGTATGTGACTTATACTGGGTATGTGACATCTAATTCAGGTAATCCAATAAATAAACTAATTATAGAGGAGTAGAATATTCTAATGAAAAAAATAGTTAAGTACGTCATGCTAGTTGTGTCACTATTATTAATCAGTCAAACACCCGTCTCTGCCAACGATAATCAAAGTTATGTCAGTGATAATGAAGAAAGTCCGATCAGTCATATTTTCTTTACGCCAGACAATGTTCAAATAACAGTAAATAATGAAGCAGCTGAGGCAAGGGAAATTATACTGTTATTATCTAAGCATACAGATGAAGCCTTGCTTGCTCAAGTGGATCCAAATACCGAGTCTGATGATTTACAAGCCTTACAAGACGAGTTAGGAGTTAGTTTTAACGCGATTGAAGATCAACTTGATTTAGAAAATAATCCGACTGTTTTTAATGTGATTGAACAAATTCAACATGCGTCATCAGGAATTTATTCATCCATTGACCCTATGGGAAATGTCGTATTCACTATTTCCAACCCAGAGATTGTCGAGTCTGATGAGACGATTCGTGTAAAACTGTTTAATGAAGACCTCATTGAGTTCAACCGTGCAGAAGATAATACGATTGAATATAACTCCTATGACTTTGTGATAGAGGAATAGGTATATGAAAGTTAATAAAAAAATCTGACAGAGTTCTTTTTGAGGAATCTATCAGATTTTTTTATTTAGGCAAGTTCATCTGAACAATATACCCATTTTGATAGTAGAAGAGGATGGGGGCATTGTATTTATTAGCGAACTGGCGAATAATTGTCTTGCCCATGCCTTCAGAATGATCTTGATTCTCATCGTAATCCGTACCATTATCTTTAATCAGCAATTTATTATGCTCTGGAAATTCTTGGAGGATGATATTCATTTGCGTGCTATTAGAATGCTTAATACTATTAATGATCGCTTCACGAATAATCGACAAGATATCTTTCTTCTGATTATATTTAAATTCAGTTTCAGTATGCAGATCAAAATTAATCATCAGCGGTGCGAATTTCTCACGCATATTGTCAATACTGACTTCAAAGTCTAGACTTTCATGGTGGATATGGTGAATGGTATGGCGAATGTCATCCATTCCGTGCCGTAAATTAATTTGCAATTGATTGAGTTGCCTTTCAATTTTATCATTATCATTCGCAATGATGATTGCTTCAATTTGAATAATACTTCGGGCGAGCGAGTGACCGATCGCATCATGTAGTTCATTCGAAATCCGATTACGCTCTGACAAGATGCTAATATCGACGTCTTTTTGGTTAGATTGAATTAAATCCTTCATTTGATTTTTCATCCGTAATTGCTCTTCTGTTAACGTATCTCTCACTTCATTTAACGAGGCTTGTTGCTGAATGATTTGTTGACTTTGATCAGCGATATATACCCCTAAAATTCCGATCAATAACATATAATAACTCCCTGGATTAATAATAAAAGCCACCAGGAGTACTAATAAACTGTAAAAGCCAATATCAAAAGTTAGTAAGTAGACAAGCGGTAATAACAAAATATATGATGGAGCAACGAGGACACTTAAGAGACTAGTGACTATATTTAACATCATTCGAAATCGTTTATTAACAATGATTCCACTTAATGCGATGAAGCAAATGGATAGTAGCGATTCTAAAACAATCGCTATAATATCATCTTGAGTCATCATTAATCGCAAACTGAGTGTAATAAATAGCATCCATAAAGCTTCTATAATAAAAGTTTTGCTTCTCATCGCTGCCTCCTTTGTTGGTTATTTCTTTCATTCTACCAAACTCATGACAAATGTCATATCAAAATTAGCGCAATGACACTACTGCATGAAAGCATTTACCTTTATACTTAAGTTAACAAATCAAGTAAGGAGTGAAAAGAATGACAGATAATATTGCAGTAGAAGTAAAACAACTTGTAAAACGCTATGGCAAATTAGTAGCCTTAGATCATTTTAATTTATTGGTATATAAAGGAGAAATCCTTGGCTTACTTGGTCCAAATGGGTGTGGTAAGACGACTTTAATTAATTCAATCCTCGGCTTACTCACTTATGATAAAGGTGAGATTGATGTATTTGGAGAAGAATTAAAACCTGACACCTATAAAATTAAGCAAAGAATCGGTGTAGTGCCTCAGGACGTTGCTTTGTTCGAAGAATTAACTGTATTTGAGAATATTGATTTCTTCTGTGGTTTATATATTGAAGATAAAGCTGAGCGCCGACGTTTAGTTAATGAAGCAATTAAGTTTGTTGAATTAGATAAATACAGCAAATTTATACCAAAGAAATTAAGTGGGGGATTAAAACGCCGTTTAAATATCGCCTGTGGGATCGCTCACCAACCCGATTTGATTTTTATGGACGAGCCAACCGTTGCGGTTGATGCTCAAAGTCGGAATTTTATCTTAGAGGGAATTAAACGTTTGAACGAAAACGGTGCAACTATCGTGTATACGACGCACTATTTGGACGAAGCAGAGCAAATTAGTGACCGCGTTGTAATCATGGACTCAGGGCAAAACATCGCTGATGGGACTTTAGAACAATTACAACAAAAAGTGAATCAAGGTGAGATTATTAATATCGAATTGTTTGATATTAGTCCAGAACAAATCGAAGAAATGAGAGAATTACCAAATCTCAATACGATTGAGAAGACAGGTAAGAACAAATGGCGACTCGTCTTTGACGAAGGGAATAATCATGTCGTTAAATTAGTAAAATTCATTGAAGAACATGAACTGTCTTATACTCAATTATATAGTCAAATGCCAGATTTAAATTCAATCTTCTTAGAACTGACTGGGAAGGAGCTGCGTGACCAATGAGAGCAGCACTCACGCAACTAAAGTATTATTTTCTGAGATTTGTTCGAACACCAGATATTTTATTTTATACTTTTGGATTGCCGCTAATTCTTGCTTCTCTTTATTTCTTCGCATCATCAGACTTAATTGAAGGTGATATTGAAGCTGTTCCGATTGGAGTGACAACCGAATCCACTCCCTTTTATAGTTACGGTGTAATTTTATCTGACATAGAAGTTCTCGATGTGACGACGATGAGTGAAGAAGAGGGAAGAGAACTGTTGGAAGCAGAAGAGATAGAAGTCTATGTAAAGCAAGATGGAAACTTATTAATGAATGAAAGCAATGTAAATACTTCCATCGTCAAAAGTATCATGGATCAAGTGAAACAAACCACAGCTATGGGATTAGATGCATTGAATATGGATTACACAACGGAGTTTGTCAAAATGGAATCGACACCCGGTTCCTATATCGTGATTATGTTCTTCGGTTTAATCGCCATGGTAAGTTTATACGGGGGATTTTATGGGGTGCAAATTTCGACTGAAATTCTAGCCCCCTTAAGTTCACTCGCTTCCCGGTTGAGCAGCACACCGTTAAAACGCTATCGCTATATTGGGTTAAATGCTTTAAATGCGGTTCTTGTAAACTTTGCTGCGAACATCATCTTAATTATTTATATTCAATATGTGCTCGGAATTCAAGTCGTGAATCATTTCGGTTATAGTTTGCTACTTATATTCCTTGGAAATATCTTCGGGATTATGTTGGGAATTGTTGCCGGACTCATTCCAAAGTTGAAGATCGATGGGAAAACTCAAATTGTTGTCGCATCAACGCTAATTTTAACCTTTATTGCAGGGGGAATGGTACCGGGTGTGAAGCAATTTATAAACAACACGATTCCATGGTTTAACACAGTCAATCCTGTAAACATTATTACTGAGAATTTCTATCGTATTAATTTACTGAATGATACGAGGATTCTTTCACAAGGAATCTTGATTATGGCCGTATATATCATACTAATGTTTGCATTTTCAGTCTATTACTTAAGGGGGAAACGTTATGACCATCTATAATATGATCATCCGCATCTTCTCAAAGTATTGGAAAGAACTGCTAATTTACTTTCTAATTTTCCTTGGTTTCGTATTTGTAGCCATAGGGCAACCAGAAGGCGATGAAAATCAAACATTCTCAAGTGTGACCTTAGATATTGCAGTAGTCAACCAAAGTGACGATCCATTGGGTGAACATTTAGTGGATTACTTGAGTGAATCGCATGACGTAGAAACGCTATCCGATGTCACTATAGTAGATGTTGAAAATGAAGTTTTTTCTGGAACATATCAGGGGATGTTATATATTCCTGAGAATTTTGAAGAATTGGTTTTAAATGGGCAACCAGACCAGGTTGAGTTACTACTGAATGAACGTGATATGAGTAGTGCACAGCTGAATACGGAGGTCGACAAATACTTACGATTGGCCAATGCTCGGGTCGCATCTGGAGTCAGCGATATTTCAGAGTTAACAGATCAACTCGATTCTACGCTGAATGAAACAGCCGAAGTTGAAATGGTTGGTGGACTTGATAATCAAAACATTCTCTTGGCTTATACAACCGGGATTGCATTAGTGGGTTACTTTGTCCTCCAAATTATACTTGGAACAGTTGGTATGGCTATGTCAGAAATTAAATCTGATAAAATTCAAGACCGCATTAATTTGAGTGGAATTTCAAATCTAAAATATAATACCCAAGTTGTCTTAGGACAAATAACGTATGGTGGGTTAATTCTACTCGTTACTATCTCAGTTCTTTGGTTCTACATACCGAGTTCTATTCCGATTGATTACGTTCGAGTCATTATTTCACTTACCTTGTTCATTCTAACAGCCTTATCGATGGCATTTTTAATGACATCAATCACGAACAATCGCAATATTATTAATGGACTCACAACCGTCATTAGTTTGGGACTCGCATTCTTGTCAGGCTTATTCATCCCTTATGAAATTATGGGAACGGCCATCCAACGAATTGCTCATTTCTCTCCTTTGTTTTACTTTAGACAAAGTGTCATGAAAGACATCAATTCGTATTCAGATTTATTAACCGAGTGGGGCTTACTATTAGCCTTCGCCGTCGTCTTCACCTTATTAGGTGTCGCCATTTCACAACAAAAGCGTGCAGGTAAGGGATAATTTTTAAGTCCTTGAGGAAACTCTTGGACTTTTTTCATGTGCGCCCGGCATGGGCGATAACTTGGTGGTGAAAGTCCACTACAGACTTGGCAGTAGGAACTGTTAGCTAAAGGCAAGGGTGTCCACCGTGAGGTGGAAT
>NZ_JBGQQY010000027.1:0-26401 GCF_045528545.1 Ruoffia sp. FAM 26254 | reverse complement strand
ATTGGGCAATGCGATTAATTTTATAACCTTCTTGATAGAGTATTTCTATTTTTGAACGTTCCTCTATGGTAAGATGTGTGTAGCTCATAACAGACCTCCGTGTTTATGTTTTTGTCGTTACTAACATCTTACACGAACCTGTTATGGGTTTCTTTATTTGTCGCACTTAATTTTACAATTCATCATTTAATAAAACAACTTGCTACTTATCTAACTCAGTAAGCCCTTTCAATCATTATTTTATATTTCCTCATGAAAATAGTCTATATTCATTTGTCACAAAAACATGTCATTTTGTTTACTATATGATAAACTATCTGTGTAGTATTGAGAGGGGGTTATTTTTTGAATAGTTATTGGAAACATCTTTTTCTAGATAATGGAGATCTGTCCTTGATAGAAGCCGGCTTACAAAAGTATGAGACTAACCAAATTAATAACTACAAAGTTAAGCACGATATAGTATTTCATATTGTTCTGGAAGGAAAAGGTCATTATACTGTCAATGATAAAAATTATGAATTAACCGCAAGTGATAGCTTTATTTTGAAAAAGAATCAACATGTTTATTATTATCCAGATAAAGATGACCCTTGGACCATCTGTTGGATTGGTATAGGCGGCGACCATTTAGATACTTATTTGAGTAATTCAATGATTCCAAATGTTGATGTCTTAACTTTCAAGGATAGCAGTCCGGTTTTTGAAGAAATGAAACAATTTATATACTTTTTATCCGAAAGTGATCCGAATGATTTACAAGACAATTTGAAAACATTTAGTATGTTATATCATTTTCTTTACTCGCTTAATGAAGAATTTCCACTTACCAATCATCAAAATACGAATGCTCTTTCAGAACCACGTTTAGCAGAAAAAATTTACAGTTATATCTATAAGTATTTTCACAGTGCTTTCACAGTAGGTGATATTGCGGAAGAATTCAATATTAGTCGTAATTATGTGTTTAAATTATGCAAAGAACACTATGGCCAGTCTCCAAAACAAATCATTCAAGAACTCAGAATGAATCAAGCTTCACAGTTACTGCGAGGATCTAATTCCCAAGTTAAAGAAATAGCTAGTACTGTCGGTTATAGAGACGCCTTTAGTTTCTCTAAAATGTTCAAAGAATATTATGGTTATAGTCCAACCCAATTCAGGAATTTAACCGAAGAAGAAATCGACAAGGCTTTGTTTATTCGCGAGGAGTTTTTGAAGGTATGATTTAAATCGTTTTTCAAATAAATAATAGAAAGGAACTTTTATGAATACAGAAGATATTTATAATAAAATGCATTCTGGTGAAATATATATTGAAAACTCAGAAACATTAAATGATCAAGCAAAGTATCGAGATTTACTGTTCCATTTCAATCATACTTTACCTAGTGAAACAAAAAAAGTCCGAAGTATATTAACAGACTTATTAGGAGCTATGGGAGAAAATTCGTACATAGAGCCCCCTTTTCATGCTAATTGGGGGAAGAATACTTATATTGGAAACAATGTTTATATCAATTTTAGTTTGACTATTGTTGATGATACTCGTGTTGAAATTAAAGATCATGTCATGATCGGTCCCAATGTAACTATCTCTACCGCTTCTCATCCTCTAGAACCTGAGCTTCGATTGAAAGGTGCACAATTCAATAAGCCTGTCACCATCGAAAAGAATGTGTGGATAGGAGCAAATGTGACTATTTTTCCCGGTGTTACTATCGGAGAGAACAGTGTCGTCGGTGCTAACAGCACCGTCACTAAAGATATCCCAAGTAACGTACTTGCTTTTGGTACGCCTTGTAAGGTGATAAAAAGAATATGAAATCACAAAAAAAGACTTGGTTCACAATGTAGTGACCCCCTAAATCCGGACACGGATTTAGGGGGGTTTTAGATGTATTATTTGTCAAATTAAGCGAGACAACTGCTCTTCATTTACATAACTCAAAAAGACTTCCAATGGTGTCTGGTAGTTCAGTGATTTTCTAGGTATATGATTTCTTTTTGAAGCCACAGAGGAGATGAAATCCTGATTGACTTGATTGAAATCCATTTCTTTCGGTAGGCCATCTTTTCGAAGGAGACCATTTGAGTGTTCGTTTAAACCTCGTTGTGATGGTGTTCCTGGGTCTGCAAAATAAATAGCTATATCATTCGTATTACTGATATTTTTCCAATTTGAGAACTCTTTACCACAATCGAAAGTAATCGATTTAAAGAGATTTTTAGGAATCGATTGAAACCAAGTATTCGTTGCTTTTTCAATATCGATTGCTTTACGACCTTCAGGTTTCAAAGCAATAATGACTTTTGAAAGGCGTTCAACGAGGGTGATGACGGCACTTTTATGATTGACACCGACAATCGTGTCGCCTTCTAGATGACTGAACTCTGTTTCAAAAGAAGCATAATCCGTTTCTCGCTCAGTGATATTTCGTTTGAATGCTTGTTTTCCACGACGTTCTTGATGACCGTTTGGTTTTCGTTTCCCTTGCATGGGTAACTTGCTTTGATCAAACTCACCATTTTTAAAACGACGATATAAGGTACGGACAGAACATGAAATTGAAAACTCACCTCGTCCAACAATCACATCCGGGGTCCAGCCTTAAGTTGTCTTGTCTTCGATGTATTCTTTTTCTGCTTTGGGTATTTCAATCGGCTTTCTTCCACAACGTTTTTTATTTTTCTTATACTGTTCGAGGTATTCGAGAGCCGTTTTTCCTTGTTTAAGAAAATGATAAACATTGTAAATGGCCTGTCTACCACGCTTGAGTTTCTTGGCAACGAAAGCAACGGGTGTTTCTTGATGAAAATATGCCTCTATAATTACGAGTTCATTTGGTGTAAGATGGGTATAGGTCATTTATGTTCACTCTCCCTGTATTCTTTCGACGGAATGACAATTTGAGTGTAACATAAATGATTTTTTTATTTGTCTCGCTTAATGTTACAATCGGCGATACTTAACGACTCCATCTTCAAACATACTTACCCCTACTCTCTAAGTTAGTAATATTTGGGATTTGTGTAAATGTGATTCACGCTTGTCTATGATAATAAATGAATATGAAGAAAAATTCAAATAGTTATTGTTATTTTGATACTTTCCCCTAACTTGCCTATGAAATTTTAACTCACTCGTCGCTTAAACTATAGTATATAGAGAAAATAAAGGATAAGGTTACCTATCGATAACTTTATCCACTCTTTCATCAAATGAATCCAGTTAATTTTAATCTTTAGGATTTTATAAAAGTCTTTAACTTTATAAGTCCAATACGTCAGAAAAATAAAACATATTTATTCATATATTTTATAGACTAAATCAAAATATGTGAATTATTCTTATCGAACTCTTCATTTATTACACAAAAAACACTAAAACTGAGTCTACAGTTTTAGTGTCCATTTTGTGTAGTTAAATACCGTCCCCCAACAACCCCTCAGCAATCGTATCCGTCGTCACAATAATATTCAACAAATCACTTTCAAGCGCTGCTCGGATTGCTTCAACTTTCTGATCCCCATATACCACAGTCATAATAGCAGGTATCTTTCTCAATTCTTCAAGATTTAGACCAATAACATTTTTATTTATTTCACTATCTACTTCTTTTCCTTCTTGATTGAAAAATCGTGAATTAATAACACCTACAGCATTATGCCCCTTTAAGTCGGTCGCATCTTCTTCACTTAAGAAGCCAATTTTTCGCATGTTACTTTCTTGATCCAAACTTGAAATCCCAATTAAAGCCAAATCAACTGTTTTTCCTTCTTCCAAGATACTTTGAATTGCATTGTTACTACTGAGCTCTTCTCGTATTAACTCATTTGATACTAATGCAGGAGAATAAAGATATTTCGCCTTACCTCTCATCTTCCTCGCTAAGTCGTAACTCAATTGATTGGATTGTATCTCAAAATAATCATCACTTAACCCACCGATCAAAGGCAGGACTGTGGCACCTTGATGATTCGTATAAGGAAAATGATCCACTAAACCTCTTAAGGAATTCCCCCAAGAAATACCGATTGTCTGGTGTGAAGGAAGTATTTTCTTCAAGTATAAAGCAGCTTGTTGGCTTGCCATTTTTTTCACTTCAGCTTTATTAATATCTAGTGTATCAATGATAATGGCATTTTTTAGCTTGAATTTTTTCTCTATTTGCCTTTCTAACCTAGCCGTATAGACACTACTGCTATTAATCACAATTTCAACGATTCCATCTCTTTTTGCTTCAACAATCATTTTAGATATGAATGATCTCGATACGCCTTTTTCGCGGGCGATTTCTGATTGAGTCATTCCTTCTTCATAGTACATCGTCGCAATCTTTACAATGTCATTTTCACCCATTTTCTCCATACAGTCCTCCAATTACCCATCATTATTAGTGAATAACAAAAGTCCATCAAAGTAGGCAACTTTGCTAAGGTCTACTTTGATGGACACATATTATTTAAACGCTTGTTTAATTATTTTCCAAACGCTTCAGTGTATTTACTTACAACATTTTCTGCAGTAAAGCCGAAGTATTCAATGACTTCTTCACCTTTACCAGATGCCCCAAAGCGGTCAATACCTAATGCTACACCATCTAAACCGATATAACGTTCCCAACCGAAAGTTGCGCCCATTTCGATTGACATACGGTTACGTACAGCTTTTGGTAAGACACTTTCTTTATATTCTGCTGATTGCTCATCGAATAAGTTTTGTGCTGGAAGTGATACCACTGATACATCTACACCTTGTTCTTTTAATTTCGCTTGTGCTTCTATAGCTAAGCTTACCTCAGAACCAGTAGCAATTAAGATACCTTCAGGAGTTTCACCTTCACTTGGCGAGATAACATATCCACCTTTACGAACGCCTTCTTCAGCTAATTCGTTAGATCCTTCTAGTACTGGTAAGTTTTGACGTGATAGAACTAACATTATTGGACGGTCTTCTGATTCAATTGCTACTTTCCATGCAGCATATGTCTCATTCACATCGGCTGGTCGAATTAAGTTTAGGTTAGGCATTGCACGGAATGCTGCTAAGTGTTCGACTGGCTCATGAGTTGGGCCATCTTCCCCTACTGCTACAGAGTCGTGTGTCATAACATAAGTTACTGGTAAGTTAGATAGTGCTGATAGACGTACTGCTGCCTTTAAGTAGTCTGTAAACACGAAGAATGTTCCAGCGTATACTTTAGTTCCACCGTGTAAAGCAATCCCGTTCATCATGGCTGCCATCGCGAATTCACGCACACCGAACCAAATGTTTCTTCCTGCACGGTTTTCTGGCATGAAATCCGTGTCTGAATCGATCATTGTTTTGTTAGATCCTGATAAGTCAGCTGATCCACCCCATAGGAAAGGTACTTTTTCAGCAAGACCTTGAATAGCAGCACCACTTGAAGCACGACTGGCTTCGGCTTTAGCATCTGCACCTTTATATTCTAAGTTAGCTGCATAGTCTTCTGCAAGATGTCCGTTGAATCCTTGTTCAAAGGCTTTAGCTTTCTCTGGATTAGCTTCTTTATAGGCATTGAATACTTCTAACCATGCATTATAAGCTTCTTTACCACGATTTTTTACTTTTTCATCGAATAATTCTTGTGCTTCTGTTGGCACATCAAACGCTTCATGAGTCCATCCATAAACTTCACGTGTTGCTGTCCAGTTGTCAGCACCTAATGGGTTACCATGTGTATTTGCTGTTCCTTGTTGAGGAGAACCGTAACCAATCACTGTTTTAATCTCGATTAAAGTTGGTTTTCCTTTGTTTTCTTTTGCTTTTTGAATCGCGTTTGAGATATCGTCTAAGTTAGTTCCATCTTCAACACGTAAGTAGTTCCAGTTCGCTGATTCAAAACGTCCTTTAATATCTTCGTTGAAGGCTTTATCTAAGTCACCATCTAATGAGATATCGTTTGAATCGTATAATACGATTAATTTATCTAATTGTTGACGACCTGCATAAGAAATCGCTTCGTAACTAATTCCTTCCATTAAGTCCCCGTCACCAACTAATGTATAAGTGTAGTGATCAATAACTTGATGCTCATCTGTATTGTAGACAGCTGCAGTATGTTGCTCCGCCATTGCCATCCCTACAGCTTGTGCAATTCCTTGTCCTAAAGGTCCGGTTGTTGCTTCAACGCCATCTGTATGACGGTATTCAGGATGCCCTGGTGTGCGACCGTTTAATTGACGGAAGTCTTTTAAGTCGTCAATCGTTACATCAAAACCACTCATATGTAATAAACTGTAAAGTAAAGCTGAACCATGACCTGCAGATAATACGAAACGGTCTCGGTTTGGCCAATCAGATAACTCTGGGTTCACATTTAAATGACCTGCCCATAAAGCATAGGCCATTGGAGCCGCACCCATTGGTAAACCAGGGTGACCAGAATTTGCCTTCTCAACTTGTTCCACACTTAAAGCACGTAATGTATTGACCGCTACTAAATCTTTTTCGTTAAACATTATATTCCTCCAAAGAATTATTTTTATTTTTCTATTAATGCGAATGTTTCTTCAAAACTTACATCTGTTACTTTATTATCTATAACCGCTGTGCAACGCTCCGTCTTTCCTTCTCTTAACAAAGCAACAGCGTGTTCTCCAAAATCTAAACCTAAAATCCGATCTTCGGCAACTGGATTTCCACCTCGTTGGATATGACCAAGTAATAATGGATGAATTGGATATCTTGTCTCACGTTCGACAACTTCTTTAAACTCTTGAGCTGACATGACACCTTCTGCAAGAATGAATAACTGATATCGCTTATTCATAGCTTGGGATTTTTCGATGGTTTCTTTTACTAGATTCACATCAAAATCTCCTGGTTCAGCAATTATACCATCTGCGTCTAGCGCACGACCGGTCCATCTTGCAATATCTCCCGCTCTACGGCCCATCACCTCAATACAATAAAGATGTTTATGGCTTGACGCAGATTGGATGATAATATCAACTGTTTCAACAACATTTCGAATGGCAGTTTTAAAGCCTAAAGTTAATTCTGTAAGTGGAATATCATTATCAATCGTTCCAGGAATCCCAATGGTTTGTATACCTAGTTTCGATAAACTATAAGCACCATGATATGACCCATCTCCACCAATGACAACTAGTCCATCTACATTATCTTGCTTTAATTGCTTAGCAACTCCAGCTTGAACCTCGGCTTTTTTGAATTCTTCCGACCTTGACGTACCTAAGAAAGTTCCGCCCACATGATGATGTGGTTTTACAACTTCAGGTGTCAATTCAATATAATCATTCGCGATTAAACCAGTATATCCCTCTAGATAACCACGAACTTCGATGTTATGTTTGCGCGCTTCATCAACGATCCCGTTAATGGCTGCATTCATTCCTGGAGCATCGCCCCCGCTAGTTAGTACACCAATACGCTTCATCTGATTCTCCTAAATTCTTTAAACCATATAGTAAAACAAAACATAAGATTCTGACCAATCAAAGGTTTCATTAGAAACAATAATATCACAGATTCAACACTATTGTACAACGCTTTCACATAAAAGTAAAGCATTTGCTACCAGGTGTGTCGGATGCTAAAACTTAGACCATTCGCCTCTACCTAATACCAGTATTTAGGTCTATTCAGTATACAATTCCCTTCAAATAACATATAACTGAATATTGATATTCTTGGGTTATGCCCGAGTTAGGAGGTAGGCAATGTTAGTAGTTGAAGGTATGACAAGTTGGCAAAAACATCGTCGCATTATTTTCCCACAAGTATTACCGATTGCGTTACCCAGTTTAGGAAATGCGTTAATTGATTTGTTAAAAGATACGTCGTTACTGTTCTTAATCGGTTTAGTCGATATAATGGGACAAGCAGATATTATAATCGCGAACACCTACGGTGTTTATCAACTTGAAGTATATATTGCGATAGCGTTAATTTATTGGGCGCTGTCTTCACTTCTCGTATTCGGATTGAATTTCCTCGAGAAGGGTTATAGTCGCTACTATCAAAGATAAGGAGGTCGAGCACATTGGATTTTGATACACAAGTTATGATTGATACTATTTGGGTTGTCATGCGGGCTGTACCACGGACTTTTGGAATTGCTGCTGTGGTGTTAGTCTTTGGGATTTAATTAGGGGCTGTCTTCGCTCAATTAAAGATGAAGCCTGTACCGGTTATTACACCACTCGTTCGTCTATTTGTCTCTTATATGCGCGGGGTGCCGTTAATCGTTCATTTATTCGTGATGATGTACAGTTTACCTCAAGCGAGTAGTTCCTTACTGGCAATCTTTGGGGTCACAGTGCAACCACATGATTTTCCGAGTTTAATTATTGTTATTACGATCTTCTCATTACTTGAAGCTGCGATTGAATCGGAGAATATCCGAGGGGCAGTTCAGTCCATTGATCCCCGTCAAATTGAGGCTGGTCAATCGATCGGGATGACACGTCGTCAGGACTTACATCGCATTATTATTCCACAAGTATTAAGTGTGGCGATTCCTTTGTTTCTCAATGCCTTTTTGAAAAATATTAAAGGTCTGTCACTTGCCTTTACCGTTGGTATAGTAGATATTTTGGCTCAAGCCCGTTACGCTGCGGCATTAAGTTATCGTTATTTAGAATCTTATATTGCGGCAGCTTTAGTTTACTGGTTAATCTGTGGCGTTTTACAAATGATATTTAACCGTGTTGAATTGAAATTACAATTTGGTGAAACACGTAGACAAGGAGTGTAATAGTGAATAAATTTGACCGTATAAAGTTAGCGATTAGTGGTGAAAAGCAGGGTTCAATCCCCTTTTCCTTCTGGACACATATACCAGAGATTGATCGCTCACCCAAAGAAGTCGCCCAAGCGACGTATGATCTATTTAAACAGTAAGATTTAGATTTTATTAAAACGATGAATAATGGTATGTACGCCGTAGAAGATTATAATACGGAGATCGATTTTTCTGAAGTGGCTAAAGGTGGGGTGGCTAAAGTGATTAAAACACCGATTAATGCCTATGAAGACTGGTCAAACTTACCATTGTTAGAGTTTGAAACCGCGTCAGTCCTACAAAGATAACTTGACCACCTTGAACACTTACTGAATTTAGTGGACGGTGAAGCACCGGTGATTATGACGGTTTTTAGTCCCTTAACAACAGCAGCTAAATTAGCTAAAGGGCAACTGATTAACCACCTTAAACAGGATGAACATGGTTACATTCACCAAGCACTCGATAAAATTTCTGAATCAACAGCTCGTTGGCACATAAAGCCATTGAGTTAGGTGCAGCCGGTGTTTACTTCGCATCACAAATGAGTTCTTATGACAAAACGAGTGAAGAAATATACGCTGAATATGGTGCGCCTTATGACTTACAAGTGTTGAAAGGAGCTCGTGATGGTTGGTTTAACGCAATTCATGCACATGGTGATGATATTATGTTCGACCTGGTTAAAGATTATCCCGTTCAAGTGTTTAACTGGCATGTGTGGGAAAGTTTACCGGAGTTAAAAGAAGGTATTGATTATACTAACAAATGTGTCATGGGCGGCATTGCACGTATGGATATTACACACAATAATCGCAACCCTCTTCGTCATCAAATTTACCGTTCAATTACAGAGTCTGGTGGAAAGCACTTAATTCTTACACCTGGGTGTGGGATTAGACATCCTTTTGAAGAAGATACAATTCGTTATTTACAGAAAGTAAAAATCGAAACTGAAGCGTTATTAAATAAGTAAGTCAATAATTAAGCCGTCCTTTCGAGGACGGTTTTTCTTGTTTAAGAGGTCACGAGATCTCAACAAAAAACCGAGGCTGTTTTTACACAGTCTCGGTTTAATCTTCTTTAAATTAGTATGCTCTGGCTAACCAAACAGTTTCTGTTGCTGGGTTACCTGTCACAATACATACGTCTTTCTTATCTACTGTACCATCAACTGGAATGTTACGTGTTGTGAAACCAGTGCGTTCTTTAATCTTCGCTTCTGATTCTTCCGTTCCGTCCCATCCTGCTAAGATCCAACCTGGGTTTTCGTTTGCAGCTTTTTTCGCTTCAATATGGTTTTCAAGTTCTTCTAATGTATTGATGTCCGTATAGATGTGTTGTGAATTGCGTTCGCGTGCTGATTCTAATAGGCGATTTTGCATTTCGTCTAAGGCATTTTCGATGTATTCAGCAAAGTTTGTGAATTCAACATCTATTTTTTCATCTAAGTCACGCGCTTTAACGATGACTTTATTGTTTTCTAAGTCACGTGGTCCAATTTCTACACGAAGTGGCGCACCGCGTAATTCCCATTCATTGAATTTGTAACCTGGACGGTTATCGCTTCCGTCGATAACTGTACGAATTTGCTTGCTTGCTAATTCTTCATTCAATTCATAGATTTTGTCCATGATCGCTGGGTTCTTTTGCCATGGTCCAACAGGAATGAATACGACTTGTTGCGGTGCAACTTTTGGTGGCATAATTAGTCCTTGGTCGTCACCGTGAGACATGATCATTGCTCCGATTAAACGTGTTGATACACCCCATGATGTCGTGAATGCGTGAACGTGTTCGTTGTCGCTGTTTAAGTATTTGATATCAAAAGCTTCAGCGAATTTCGTTCCCATGTAGTGACTTGTTCCTGCTTGAACAGCTTTTGTATCTTGCATCATTGCTTCAACAGAGTAAGTTCGTTCTGCACCAGCAAAGCGTTCTGAAGGTGTTTTTTCACCTTTAAATACTGGAATAGCTAATACGCCTTCAATCACTTCTGCATAAATATCTAACATACGTTGTGTACGTCTTTTAGCTTCTTCGGCATTCGCGTGAGCCGTATGCCCTTCTTGCCATAAGAATTCTGACGTACGAAGGAATGGCATTGTACGTTTTTCCCAGCGGAATACGTTTGCCCATTGGTTCATTTCCATTGGTAAATCACGGTATGAGTTAATCCATTTAGAATACGCATCACCAAACATCGTTTCTGATGTTGGACGTAGCGCTAAGCGCTCTTCTAATGGCTCACCCACAGCTTCAGTAACCCACGGTAACTCTGGTGAGAATCCTTCAATATGATCTTTTTCCTTATTGAAGAAGCTCTCGGGAATTAACATTGGGAAGTATGCATTTCGGATACCTTCTTGTTTGAATCGGTAGTTTAAAGCTTCTTGGATATGCTCCCAAATTTCGAAACCGTTGGGTTTGAAAATCATACAACCACGTACGGGTGAATAGTCCATTAAGTCAGCTTTTTGAATTGTTTGGATATACCATTTTGAAAAATCTTCTTTTCTCGTTACCATAGTAACCTCCTGTTATAATTTTGTACAAAAAAACTGTTCCCGTCCAAATAAGGACGAAGAACAGTTGATCTCCGCGGTACCACCTCAGTTGTCGGCATGTTGCCAACCTACTTAGAGCCGATAAGGAGGCGAGCCCATAAACTGTTTAGTAGGTTCAACGAATGAGTGGGCACGTCACTTTCAGCCTAGGTGACTTTCTCTTATTACCGTCAATTCGTTTACTAATCTAACAATGCTTATATTATAGCTATTTGTTGTATAAAGTTCAATCTCTTTGGACAATTGTGTCTTGATTTTCATTCATTTCATATTGATCAAGCGCTCGCATACTAGAAAGTGGCCAATAAATATAATCTGCCTCTCCGATAATATCTTCGGCATCGATGAAGCCAAATGCCCGTCCGTCAAGTGAATTGCGACGGTTGTCTCCCATTACAAAGACTTGCCCTTCCGGTACGGTCGCTGATCCAGTAATTTCTTCTAATTGGAAATCACTCGTAAAGTTTCCTAAGACATCTGCGCGCATGTCGTCTAAATATGGTTCATTCATTTGCACACCGTTCAATATTAATTGGTCATCCTGATAAGCAACTGTATCCCCAGGTATACCAATCACGCGTTTAATATATAAACTTTGCGGTTCGTCTGAAGTAATCGGTCCCCCAGGTGCTGGGAATACGACCACATCAAAGCGCTCAATATCGTTTAATTTCATCATAAACATTTTCTCGCCGTCATGTAATGTGTATTCCATAGATCTTCCGTCCACGATGAACGGTTCCATAACATACGCATAAAATACTTTAATTCCTAGAAATATCACTGCAACCCAGATAAGCGTACTGATTATTTCTCTGATAATACCTTTAAAAGTCATCTTTTACCTCAATCTACTTAATCTTTACTATCCATTACAGTGTCGATAGCTAACACAACCGCAATCACCATAACTGGGTCAACTTCTTCAGCATCGATATTAAATTCAAATGTATCGCTCATAGCAAAGTATTTTTTCTTTATTTGAGCAATTAAATCTCCTTCTCGATCATAAATAATATAATCGTGCGCAAAGTAATCGCCTTTTATCGTCCAGCCAATTTGTTCAATATCAAATTGTGGTTTAAATAACGTGATGCGTTTGCGAATACTTGCGACTTCTTGACCTCGGACAAAGACGTCCACTTGTGGCATGAGTGATAATACTTTCTGTTTAACTAAAGCGACCTCTTCATTGGTCTCCATGTTAATGATGTGCAGTTTTCTACCAAGTGAAAGAAATTCTCCATCCACTTTATAAACCGGCTTCTGATTGCTATCGACAATATTAAAATCCTGTTTAAATGATAACATTTTTTGTTTCATGTATAATTGCATTGATATCACCCCTTGAGCCTTATTATAATCTTATTATATTTAATGTTCAATTGTATTTAAGAAAATGTTTTTACTATAAAATGTATACTAATAAAAGCGGAGGGAATTATTTGTGAAACTAGCTCGTTATCAAGATGTATTAGACTTTTGGTTTGCCCCTGAAAATGCGGACTTGTTATTTGAGAAAAATGATGATTTCGATTCCGAAATTAGACAGCGTTTTGAAAAAACTTGGGAAGCCGCATGTGCTGGCTTATTATGGGAGTGGCGTGACAATCCTTACGGCCGCCTCGCAGAAATCATTGTTCTCGACCAATTCTCGCGTAACTTATGCCGAGGCGACGAGAAGTGTTTCACCCAAGATACGATGGCACTCGTCTTAGCTCAGGAATTATATCAACTACCTGAGTTTGATGAAGAATTCTCTGTTCAGGAAAAACACTTCGCAATGATGCCTTTTATGCATTCTGAATCTACTGAAATTCACGAGACAGCTTTACGCATCTTTACTGAAATTGGTGACGAGAATGCACTACACTGTGAAAACTTACATAAAGATATCATTGACCGTTTCGGTCGCTACCCTCATCGGAATGATGTTCTAGGCCGTGAGACAACTCCGCAAGAAGCAGCGTTTCTGACTGAGCCTAATAGCAGTTTCTAATATAAAAAGTCAGCAGCGAATGTGTTGCGGACTTTTTTCTGGTTTGAATTGGGTTTTGGGTGTATTCGCCAGCTCACGGATTTGAGCCGGCGTAGTTGTGCTTGATTCGCTAGCTCAGAGATTTGAACTGGCGAAGTTACGCTTGATTCGCTAGCTCACGATTCTGAGCTGGCGCAGTTGCACTTGATTCGCTAGCTCACGGATCTGAGCTGGCGAATCAACTCACTTCCCCTAACATTTCCCCTTTAAATCTCTATTTCATAGTAAGTTTTATTTGTTTTCCCCACTTTCTTAAAGTTTTTCCCAAGTATGTCTCGGATTAAGGATCTTGACGCTGCGCTTGCGCCCATAAACTGGTACACATTTTCTGTTGTGACTATTTCACTGTTGTCAAAGAATACATAGCGCAATTGCCGTGCGGATCTGAGTATTGTTTCTGATTTTGCTTCTTTAAAATGACAGTGCCGGCATGTCACTTTTCTTAAAGTGATTTCTACATCAAATCGGTGACACGCTGGACAAGTAACGCCTTTATGGATAGTCGCAAAGTCTTCTATAGGCAAGCCTGTAGGCTGGAACGGATTTTCAATCGAATAGCGGTTCAAGACTTTTTGTATTCTATTCAAATATGCTGGTAACAGAGGTTTGGCAAGAAATTCGGTCTGCTTTTTCAAGAAGTTTCTAAATTGGTTGCGCTGTATAATTTCATAGTCAAATTCATAATCGAGTTTAACTTGGCAATGTTCATTGATGAAAATCATCGCACCGGTTACTTTAATATTTTCGGAGACTTCATTGGCAATTCGTGTTAGGCGCCGTACTTTGGTCGCCATGGCATTCATAAAATTATTTTCCATTAAATGCGCGTTAATGTAGCATTCGTGATTTCTATATTCAAATTCGCCATAAAAATTCTTCACTTCAATAACTAACCAGTGATTTTCTTTGATTAATAGAAAATCGGCTTGCATCGTGCTTTTGTAGTTAAACCAGTAGTCTGAAAGGACATGCCAACTATCGTCGGCGTATTTTTCTAACCATTGAGCAACTTCTGATTCCCCGATATAGCCTTGTTTTAAAGACCAAAATCGACGTTTCTGTTCTTCAGCTAAATATATTTGGCGTATAACCGACATTTCGAGTTGAATGAGTTCGATATTTTTCTGAATTTTATCACCCCTATATATATACGTAAAAAAGGGCGATTTTCATTTTTTATTTTAAAAATTAATCATCTAAATTTAAAGTGAGTGCGTTCATTGCGACAATAATTGTTGAAAGTGTCATTAAAATTGCACCGAGCGCGGGCGAAATAGTGATTCCGATAGATGCCAAAAGACCCGCAGCCAATGGGATTGCAATGAAATTGTAGCCTGCTCCCCAAAGTAAGTTTTGGTTCATCTTGCTGTTTGTCTTGAAAGACAGTTCGATAAAGGATTCAATGTCGCCGGGTTCAGATTGGGTTAAGACAACGTCTGCGGAATCAATTGCCACTTGCGTTCCGGCTCCAATGGCGACTCCGACATCAGCCAATGCGAGTGACGGCGCATCATTCACACCATCTCCAACCATAATAACCGTCTTACCTTCAGACTGTAGACTTTTAATTAAATCATATTTGTCTTGTGGTGACTGGTTTGCACGGTAATCAATACCTAAAGTTTCTGCGACACCTTTGGCGGCATTTTCATTATCACCTGTTGCCATAATTGGCGTAATGCCTTTGTCTTTGAGAATTGTCATCAGTTCTTTACTAGTTTCTTTAAGCTCGTCACCTAGAGACACTGCGCCCAATGCTTCGCCATCTTTAGTTAAAATACTAATCGTTGCACCAGGTAAAATTTCAATATCAATCGACTTTCCATACACTTTTTGACTCACTAATTTATACTCTGTATCTTGATAAGTTCCCACAACTCCTTCACCAGAAACGACTTCTGTTGATGTGAAGTCAACGGGGTTTACATTTTCCTCAGAGGCATGTTCGATAATTGATTGAGCGATGGGGTGACTTGACCCGCCTTCAATTCCAGCCATGATAGCTAATAGCTCGTCTTCGTTATAGTCACTTGATAATGAATCAATCGCTAATACTTTAAATTCACCAGTAGTCAGCGTTCCTGTTTTATCGAGGATCATCGTGTCTGATTTTGTTGTTAATTCATAAACTTCACGGTCTTTCACAAGTAGTCCGCGATTAGCACCTAAACTAGTACTTCGCGAAATCACAAGTGGAATCGCTAATCCTAAAGCATGCGGACAAGCAATAACAAGCGTGGTTACCGTATAAGAAATCGATGTTTGTAAATCAGCAATTACCCACCAAGCGACGAATGTCACTAATGCCACACCGAGCGCAATATAAAATAACCAACTCGCAACTTGATGTGCTCTGTTCTCTGCTCGAGACGGATTACCTTGAGCTTCTGTGACTAAACTTTGAACTTGAGAGAGGAATGATGAATTTCCAGTTTGGCTGACTTTAATAAATAACGTCCCTTGTCCATTAGTTGATCCTCCGATAGCTGTGTCGCCTTCGGATTTCTCAATCGGTTTAGATTCACCCGTCAGTAGCGCTTCATTCACTCGAGACGTTCCGCGAATGATTTCTCCATCAGCTGGAATGTTTTCGCCTGCTTGAACTCGGACAGTGTCGCCAACCTTTAATTCTGTTACCGGGCGCTGTTCAATCGAATCATCTTGTAAGACAACTTGTGCTTCTTTCGGAAGTAATTTTGCTAAAGAGGCTTGAGCATCTCCGGCATTACCTAAAGCAACCATCTCAATCCAATGTCCAAGCAACATAATAAGGATTAGCGATGCGAATTCGAAGTAAAAATCCATCAGGTACTCGCCCGTAACATAGCGCATAATTACCGCATAGACACTATATAAATACGACACGCCAATCCCTAAAGACACAAGCGCCATCATCCCTGGTGATTTCTCTTTAAACTCACCAACCGCACCTTGAAAGAACGGCTTCCCTCCATAGAAAATAAGGAATGTAGACAGCACGGTAGCTAAAATATCCGAATATGGAAAAGTGTATTGAAATGGAAACGGTATGTCCAAGCCCATCAGTGGAGAAATCCACATAATGATTAACCCAATCGGTAAAGATCTTAAGAAAATTTGTTTAAAATTCCCATGGTGGTGATGATGTCCGTGGCCACCGTGATCCATGTGCTCATGATGGTCGTGATGGTCGTGATGGTCATGATGGTCATGATGGTCATGCCCTCCGTGGTCATGATGGTCGTGATGGTCATGCCCTCCGTGGTCATGATGATTGTGATGGTCGTGATGGTGTTGTTTATCCTTACTCATTCAATTCCCCTCCTAAATTTACTTGACACTCACATTGGCCAGACACACAGTCGCATGCCACAACGTCCAATGCCGTTTTCTTTTTCTCTTTTAAAATGCTCATTAATTCTTCAATATCACTTTGACTTAAAGGCGCGTTGGTTAACATATCTCCGATTACTTCCCCGGCTTTCTTATTACAAATACGAGCTAACATATCTGAAATAGATTCATCTAAACTGGCTTCTTCTGTCAGTTTAGATGAGTAAATGTATTTGCGTCCCTCTTGTTCGGTATCCAAAGCGCCTTTTTCTACTAAACGGCTGATTAAAGTTTTAATTGTACTAGCTTTCCAGTTCATTTTATCTTCTAAAACTTGGATAATTTCGCGACTTGTCGCCTTGCCTTGAGCCCAGATGACTCGCATAATTTCCCATTCTGCATCGGTAATTTTTAACGTTGGTATTGCTTCTGTCAATAAAATATCTCCTTTCAAACTAAGTTTATGATTACGACTACAATTGTAGTCATTGTTTAAAGTTTAGTTTACACATGTAACTCGTACAAGTCAACTTATATCCATTACATTTATATAAATTCCTCCGTTTATGATAAGATTAAAATATAACGGCGCTTTCATAAGGAGAGGTTGATAATGAAAAAAGCTTGGCTTGTCTCGTTCATCCGGTTGCCGCTTTTACTTTTGATCATGAGTCTAATGAGTTTGTTGTTAAACATTCCGTTCCCTTTTTCACCCGATATCGCAGTCATATATTTTATGATAGCCAATCTCCTTTCTCTCTATTTAATGACACGACTCCTACATTCAGAAGGTCGTTCGATTTGGGATGTGATTGATTTTCAAAGGGACCGTTTAGGTAAAGATCTCCTATGGGGGCTGCTTTGGATTTTCGTACTCTTTATCCCTTTTGCTGCTGCGGTAAATGGGGTCGCGTTTTTAATTTTTGGAACCGATTATCTTAACCAGTTCGAAGTCATCTTTACGGGTGATTTAGCTAACAATCCATTAACTACACCTGTTTGGCTAAGGTGGGTTGGCGCGATTGTCGCTTTATTCTTTCCATTTATTAATGCGCCGATTGAAGAAATCATGTACCGAGGTTATGCCCAGCCTAAGTTTGCTGAAGGTTTTGGTAAGCCGTGGGCAGGTATTGTCATTCCGTCGATTGGTTTCGGCTTGCAACATTGTATGTTAGCGGCGAGTTGGCAAGGGGCCTTAGTTTATATTGGCGCATTCTTCTTTTGGGGACTTGGTAGTGCTTTGATTTTCCACTGCCATCAAAGATTATTTCCCAACATTTTCGCGCATTTTGTTGTCAATTTAGCCTTTGCTGCGATGCCTCTTGTGCTTTTAATGTTGGATGTTTATTAAATGAAAAGAGAGCTCACGTCATTTTGTGAGCTCTCTTATTTTGTTATTCTTCTGCACCTATTTTATTGGTTAACATCTTCAACCAATGAACGATAAATGTAGCCACAGCCGCAAAGCCTAGAATAATTCCCCAAGTCATCAATGTCAGTGGTTCTGTCCCTAAGACATTATTCATAAATGGTAAGTAAACGGCAACCAATTGTAAAGCGACACCTAAAGCCATGGCACCCACTAAAAATTTATTATGGAATAGCGTGCGGTCCAAGCCAAAGGATTTGAATTTACGGACGTTAAAGATATGCATTAATTGAGCGATAGCCATATATGTAAAGGCAGCCGTTTGAGCATATTCTAAGGATACGTCTGTGAAATTATGGAATAGGAAAAATACTCCGAAAGCTCCTAGTCCAATAAATATCCCACTTATAATAATTCGACTTAAGAATTGACGGTTGACCAACCCTTTTTCAGGATCACGTGGCGGGTGATTCATCACATTGTCTTCGGCTTCTTCATAAGCTAAGGCAATGGCCGGTCCGATATCAATGAATAAGTTAAGGAATAAAATGTGTAAAGGTTGAATTGGCATCGGTAATAGGAAGATAATTGTGAATAAAATTGACACAATTTCAACCATATTACAGGCGAATAGGAAAGATACAAATTTTTTTATGTTTTCAAATATGATTCGACCTTCACGCACGGCATCGACAATGGTTGAATAACGGTCATCCGTTAAAATCATATCAGACGCTTCTTTTGCGACTTCCGTTCCGCGAATTCCCATCGCGACACCGATATCAGCACCGTTCAAGGCAGGCGCATCATTTACACCGTCTCCAGTCATCGCAACGACTTCACCTTCATCTTGAAAAGCTCTAACGATTTGTAATTTGTTCTCAGGAGAGACGCGGGCAAAGACAGCTGATTCTCTAATTCGGTTAATGAAGTCCGATGAATCATGCATTTCGTCAATTTCTTTACCAGTCATGGTGTTTTCCCAATTGTTAATCCCGATTTCTTTTGCAATCACTGACGCTGTTCGAGGGTGGTCACCGGTAATCATTTTCACAGTAATACCAGCCTCTTGCGTTTGTTTGATTGATTCGGCAACATCTTCTCTTGGTGGATCCATAATTCCGAACAAGCCATCAATCGTTAATATCTTACGATTATTATCAAACCAACCTTCGATGTCTTCTGTAATCTCATTGGCTTCATTCTCGTCTTCAACCGTATAGCTGGCTAGGCCGATGACACGGTTCCCTTCTTCAGTTAAAAGCTCGTTCCTCTCTGACCAAAATTCACTTTCTTCATCATCAATGTCTGTATATTCAGCTACTACATCTAAAGCACCCTTCATAATAAAACGGTAGATATTATCGGGCAGTTTATGGAAAGTAGCCATATATTTCTTCTCAGAATCAAAAGGAATTTCAGCTAGTTGCTCAAATTCAGTCTCTTTTAAAAATTCTGGTGACATACCAATTTTGTGTCCTAAGACAGTTAAAGCCCCATCCGTTGGGTCTCCTTCAATAGTATACTCGCCGTCATTTTCCGCTTCTTCATTTTCATCCGCCTCGTCTTGTTTAACTAATTTTGCATCACTGGATAAAAAACCATTAGTAATCAGCTTCAGTAAATCTTGATCGTTGTCATTTAAAGCGTCTGTGTCATGAATATTCTTAGCTTCTACGTCAACAACTTCACCGTTGTATTTCACAGTACCTTTAGGTTCATAACCGTTCCCAGTAACCTCATATTTTTCATCATTTTTAATAATTAGATGTTCAACCATCATTTGGTTTTCCGTCAGGGTTCCGGTCTTGTCACTAGCAATAATCGACGTTGACCCTAGCGTTTCAACCGCGGATAGGTTTTTGACGAGCGCTTCATGTTCAGCCATCGTCGACATCCCGTTGGATAAGGTAATCGTTTCAACCGCTGGCATAGCTTCTGGAATCGCCGCTACTGCTAGAATAACTGCCACATGTAGCATTTCTGCCGTATCTTGACCGTTAAGAATACCAATTAATAAAACTAATCCTGCTGCAACAAAGGCAACAATAATTAAAGCTTTACCTAATTTGTCTATTTCTTTATCTAGTGGACTTTCTCGGTCTTGATCTTCATCTAACATCTCTGAAATCTGACCTACTTCAGTATTCATACCGATACCCGTCACAACGGCTTCGGCTTTACCGCGGGTTACTGCTGTACCGGAAAAGACCATATTTAATTGGTCACCGAGTGCTTCATCTTCTTCAAATGTTGCGTCAGCATCTTTATCGACCGCTTCAGACTCTCCGGTTAAGGCTGCTTCCATGACCGCAAAGTTATTGGCACTAATTAACCGTCCATCAGCCGCAATCGCATCCCCTTCCCCTAAGATTAGAATATCTCCGGGCACAAGTTCGGTCGAATCAATTTCAATCTCTTCACCGTTACGGCGTACTTTTGCTTTTGTATCCACCATTGATTGGAGGGCTTCAACCGATTTTTGCGCTCCAACCTCAACAAAATACCCTGTAAAGACAGATATAAAAACAGCTAATAAAATTGCTAGCGCTTCAACCCAATCGCCCATTATGACTGAGATAACAGCCGCAACACCGAGTAAGTAAACGATAATATTATTCAGATTCTCTAGAAAAATCTCCCATTTAGACTTTGTTTCTGATTCTTCTAATTTATTCTCACCGTGTTCTTCCCGATTTTCTTCGACTTGAGACTCATTCAAACCCTCTTCAACAGAAGTGTCGAATTCTTCAAGCACTTCCTCTAGTTTCCTCTTATATATTTCACTCATAGTAAACTCCTCTTGTTTATTAGATTTTTAAAATTGCATCCTTACTTTTTCATATTCTTAATATAACATTTAATTTAAAGCAATTAAATTTATTTGCTTTTCGAAAATATATTAAATAAGCTTGATATTACACTATTTTAAATAAATATTTCGATATAATTACACTTAAATTAAGTTGGCAATAAGCTCATATTTTATACAAAAAAAAGAACTGCCTCTATAGACAATTCTCTAATAAATTTGCTTACCATTCTTCACGAAAGTTCTCGACGGCTTCTTTGTAGCGTTTGATGATTCGGTCTTTTTGCTTTAATAGCACTTTCAACCCACCTAGGAGTTCTTGGGATGTTTCGACCATATCCAAGTCTTCTTGTTGTTGCATGATTGCTTCATCAACGAGTTCATGAGTCACTTCGGCTTTTATTTCATTGAACACAGAAATAATCTGGTGCTTTAGACGTTCTTTCCGTTCAGGTTCCGCTGCTTTTATTTGCGGCACATGTTCTTTAACAAAACGGAAATCTAGTCTCCGCGTCATTTTCCCGTCTAAGACTCGGACATATTCTTTTTGAAACGGGGTGATCCCAGGCGTTTGTCCGTGAATTTGATACCAGCCGTCATACATCGCCCAAACGCCGGGCTCAATTTCGGGTTGGAATTCTCGGCTAAGGATAAAGGTCGGATCGTCGCCCGTAATTTCTGCTACCCACCGTTTTTCATCGGTGGCTGAAGGTTGTAATTGTAAAAATTGTGGTTTCAGTGTCGACATTCCTTTCCTACTCAACTTACTTATGTGAGAATTTGCCAATTGAATGTGGCTTTGAGTGGGTCTCTTTGTGTCACGTCTATACTAACCATTGACCCTTTTCGCATCCGGCGGGACTCACCAGTGAATTCATATACCCACTCACTTAAAGTCGGTTTATGTCCAAAGACGAGTAACGTCGCATCATCTTGAACGGTTTTTAATGCTTCTAAAAACTTTTCTATCTCTCCAGTATAGATAATTTCATGAATCCTTGGTTTCTCAAGCTTTAATTTATCAGTGGCGAGTGCGGCAGTTTCTTGTGCTCGGTTAGCCGGACTTGACCAGCTGACAAAGTTCCGTTCTTTCAGTGGCCCGAGTTTTTCTTCGAGTTCGGGTAGTAGTTTTGCGTATTTTTCCTTCCCTTTATCAGTCAGGTGGCGGTCGATGTCAACGAGTCCTTCCCTGCGCTCTTCAGCTTTCGCGTGGCGAATGAATATCAGCTCCATGATTCTCTCTCCTTTTAACTATGCTTAAAAATTATCTCGCGCTGTTCTTAATTCAATAAAAGTTTCTAAGTTTTCAGCTTGTAGGAACAAGTTAATGTCTTTTTCTATTCCAATTGTCGAAGGTAAAGTCGGTTGATCTTTTGCTCTTTGTGCTTGTACTTCTTCTAAAGCTTTTGCAAATGACGGATCTGTTGGATCTGTCTCGTGAGCAAAACGTAAATTCGTTTCTGTATATTCGTGCGCTGCATAGACTTTGACCTCATTTGGTAGAGCTTTAAAGGTTTGAAGCGCATCATACTGAGCTTGATAATCCCCGGTGAATACACGTCCGCAACCGCCTGAGAACAATGCGTCCCCACAGAATAAGTCATCTCCCATTAAGTAACTGATGTGCCCTTCGGTATGACCACCGCTTTTAAACACTTTAAAGGTTTGGTTCAATAATTCAAACTCATCGCCATCTTTGACAGTAACTTGGTTGAGACTGGCAGTTTCTTTCGGTCCATAAACAGGTGTCTCTGGGTATTTTGCTAAGACATCTTTAACCCCACCAATATGGTCATCGTGTTTATGCGTTAGGATGATCGCAGCTAAGTCCAATGCTTCTTTGTCAAAATAATCTAAAACACCCGCTGACTCACCAGGATCGACAATAATTCCATCAGTTCCATTATCTATGACCCAAATATAGTTGTCAGAAAAGGCTTTTACTGGATTAATATTCATATCACTCACTCCTCTTTGCTTATATTTATCTTTATTCTAATCTTAGCAAAGTTTACAGAACTTTTCTTGTGATACTACTTGTGGGAGTTGGGAAAATGCAGACTTGAGACAAATGGCGGGGTGGTTTGGCTTGAGTTAGATGAACTTGAGACAAACGGAGTTGTCATTCGGCTTGAGTTGGGTGAACTCGAGACAAACGGGATTCTCATTTGGCTTGAGTTGAATGAACTTGAGACAAACGAGATTCTCAATCGTCTTGAGCTAGGTGAACTCGAGACAAACGGAGTTGTCATTTGGCTTGAGTTGGGTGAACTTGAGACAAACGGGATTGTCATTTGGCTTGAGTTGAGCGATTTCTTGCCACACGCATTCGCGATTGTACTCTAGCCGCCAACCAAATCCATTCCAATACAAAAAGGAAGGGCTTTATGCCCTTCCCCTAAAAATTTAGTAATGTCATTCCGTTTGGTACTATATATCTGAATAAACGAGTGTGTTGCGTGTCGTTTTTCTGTGTGTTAATTTATACTTTTCTTGCATCGGAACCACATTACTTTCTGCGTATTGGTCACTACCTGTTGAAATGCAAATTTCTTCACACTTGCACATCTAAACTTAAATACACACCACTGTCATTTATATACATCTACTAGACTTCGCTATTTCTTTACACAGTTACCTCTAGCATTATGGTAAACAACAGATAGTCCTGATACGCTGAGTAGCACTTTCACTGCTACTCCGAACCTTTAAGACGGTTCTGTCGTAAAGAGTGAAACGCCAATCTTTACTTACAGTTGCATCTCTCTCTTTACTAACTACATAGTACCATGTAAGCGTTTGCTTGTCAAGCGTTTCATTCATCTTTTTTTCACTTTTTCTTTATAAATTATTGATTCAATCTCTTCGTCCAAAAGAACCTGACGAATCAGGTTAAATGCACTCCAAACAGAGTATTCACGGTTCTGATTACGCTTGTATCCAAAGTGGAATTTCTTCGCAAAAGTAGACTTCTCTTTAACCGCCACACCAATCCAGACAGTTCCCGGTATCTCACCCTCTAGTGAACTTGGCCCTGCCGCTCCCGTTAAGGACACAGCGAGATCTGCCCCAAACGCTTCAAGTGCCTTTTCAGCCATCTCAAATGCACACTCTGCACTCACTACACCATGCGTTTCAATGACTTCCTCATCTACACCTAGAACTTCTTTTTTAATGGATTCATCATACGTAACCATCCCTCCATCAAAAAATAGGCCAGCTTCAAATAAGCTCGACAAATCACTTAAAAATGCGCCCCCTGTTAAACTCTCAGCCCCAGTTATTTTAAGCTCCTTCTCTTTTAGTAGCTTTCTTACAATATTAGGTAAATTTTGATCACCGTAGCCAATAATATAAGGAGCAACACTTTTTTCAATCTCACTCTCAGCTTTAGCAATGAGTTGATGAACCTCATCGGCGTCAAGACCTCTCGCAGTAATCTGAACTTCAATCTCTAAACCCGCTGGAAAAATCTCAATAAATGTCGAGTCGTCAGATACCAAAATATCACCGAGATTTCTCTGCGCTTGAGCCATTGTTAAACCAAACAGTCGGACTAGCTTTGTTGAGACGACTTGTCCATTCAAAAGATGCTCAATAATAAGTGGCCAGGCTTTCTCGGTAAACATGGGTTTTAATTCATCAGTTGGTCCTGGTAGTAAGATATACGTATGGGTATCAGATTGATAAAACATTCCCAAAGCGAGACCTGTGACATTCACTAACGGAATCGAATCAAGTAAAGTTAGCGCTTGAAGTTGGTTATTTTTTGGCATGATTAAGTCTGAATTTTTATGGTAAGTAATAATTCGGTTTTGTGTGTCATCATCTAAGACCAGTGGTTTATCGAGATGCTCTGATAGTGTTGTTTTGACGATATCGTCCTCATCAGGACCTAAGCCACCTGTAAACACGAGTACATCTGCTTGTTGCTCTGCTTTCTCAATGGTTTCCAATAGCTTTTCTTTAGAATTATCAATCATAACTGCTTGAGTCACATTAATACCTACAGAAGTCAACTTACGAGCAATAAAAGCTGCATTTTTATTCTCAACTAAGCCTTTTAACAAACTTGAACCGACTGATATAATCTCTGCTTTCATTCAATCAACCTCCCAGATTTTTTTACTTTTATTATCTTTCAGTTTATCACAACTGTTTAGTGGATAGAAAAACTGTACGAGTGCATTTTGCGAGAATGGTCGCCTAAGTAAATGGATATCATTTGCAGATAAAGCGTATACATAGTAAGCTTATTGTACAATAATAATAAAGATAATAGAAAAATAAGGAGGGAAAATTATGGTACAAGCAAAAGAGAAATTAATCGAAAAAGTAATGGCATGCCAAAAAGCTTGCGAGCACTGTTTTGATAGATGCTTGCAAGAAGAAGACGTAAAAATGATGGCGGAATGTATTCGGACAGACCGAGACTGTGCTGATATATGTGGTATGGTTGTATCTTTCTCACATCGTCAAAGTCCCTTGTTAGATGAGTCGATTGCGTTGTGTATTAAAGCTTGTGATACTTGTGCAAGTGAATGTGAACAACATGATCACGATCACTGTAAAGAATGCGCTAAAGCGTGTCGTGAATGCGAAGCAGCATGTAAAGAATATTTAGCAGTATAATTTATTAGAAGACGAGTATAAGTTCCTAAGGGAGGCTTATACTCATTTTTTGTCTCAACTTTAAAAACAGAATCGTTTCATTTTGTCTTATCTATATTGCTCCGTTATACTTACGATACAAACATCTAAGGAGACTATCGCCATGAAAAAACTCAATTACAAACACATAAATAATCAACAACTCATCGATGTCCGTGGACAACTGGACTATCAAGCTGGACATGGTCCAAAGACGCTGAATCTTAATCCAAGTAATTTCAAAAAGTACGCCTCATCATTTATCGCATCGGATCAAGCTATCATTTTTATTATTAATGAAGAATCAAAAGATTTCATTTACGAGCTTGAATTATTGAGCCAAGAAGTCGGATTTATTGATGTTCAAGGATATATTTTAGCACACGATATTCCGATAGAAAGCAGACAACAAATCAAATCCATCAACGTACATGATTTTCTTGCAGTAGAAGATGACTATATTTTACTTGATCTCAGACATCCTGATGAGATTACACGTCCTGCCCCTGAAGAGAATTTAATTAATATTCCACTTGAAGACTTACCTTCCACCTACCAAAAGTTAGATAAAGACCAGAAGATTTATACACTATGTGGCTCAGGTAATCGCGCAACTGCAGCTGCTTCTTTTCTAGCTAATAAAGGCTATAAACCTGTCGTCATTGAAGGTGGGATGAAAGCCGTTCAACAGGCAGTTTATTAACTTTTTGCAATGTTAGTAAAGTCGGTGTATCCAAAGTTAGTATTTATAGATTTGATTTGTCAAATTAAGCTAGACAAAACTGCTTCATCTAAGTAACTCAAAAATACTTCCAACGGTGTTCGGTAGTGTAAGGATTTCCGTGGAATCGTGTTCCGTTTGTGTGCAATCGATGACAC
>NZ_JBGQQY010000026.1:0-26940 GCF_045528545.1 Ruoffia sp. FAM 26254 | reverse complement strand
GGTGAATTAACCATATCAGAAAGGGGGTCTTTTTTCATCACCTAATGGGTGATGAAGCAGATTACTTTAAAGACTATTAAATCAATGTTAGGAAAGACTATTAGTAAAACTATGAATTATTCAGGTTTATAGATTTTCATTATTTTAATAAATATTAATGACTTGTCACTTCAATCGTGCATAAAGATTCAACGTCAGGCAACTCCTCATTATTGATTTCAAAAGCAATAATCCACTCACCCTCAGGAATTAACCCTGCCTTAGCTTCATTGCTTGTATAGAGGTCCTTCTCGTGAATTTTAATGACACGTCTCTCGTATATTTGAGTTGTCTCTGCTCTCAAATTATAATTGCTATCATACACTAGAATTAAGTTAATGTAATCATAGGCCATTTGAAATGACAAAATAAGCCCATCTTGATCTTCAGGTACGACAAATCGTTCAATAATAAAGGATGAAGCTTTGGTAAATTTTTTCTGTGATATGTCAATATTTAGCTTGTCCAATAGCACCATTATCCATCCTCCTCTTTTGTTACTACTATCATACCAAGCTAATATAAATTTAATGAAAGTTTCTCGTAAATTTTATGTAAAGATTCTCCTTTAAGATTACAAATATATTAAATAACAACAAAAGAGGATTGAATAAATGGAAAAGTCTAATAACTCACCATCTATCAATCCTCTTATTTTTTATTGGAAAACCGTTTAGTCTCTTGGTTCGATCTTCACTTCTAAGAATAAATCATTATATTCAATTAATTTCTCTTGCCCTAATCCACGATATACTTCCAATTTATCTAAAGCATCTTCACTTGGATAAAAGGCTTCATCGGAAATGACTTCTGGATCCATTAAAGCCGTCGCCGCTTCATTCGGTGTTGAATAACCGCCGTAATCAGCATTTTGCGCTGCTACTTCTGGTCGAAGTAAGAAATCAATTAAAGCATGTGCCCCTTCAACGTTTTGTGCATTATGAGGAATCACAATATTATCAAACCAAAGGTTTGACCCTTCTTCTGGTAAGACATACGCAAGTTCTGGATTCTCCCATATTGCCATGGACGCTTCTCCAGAGAACGTCACCCCAATCATCGCTTCTTCGTTACCAAGATGCATCTTCATCTCATCTGCAACAAGGGCTAATATATTTGGCATCAAAGTTTTCATCTTGTTCGTTGCTTCTCTTAATCTTGTACTATCTGTTTCATTTAATGAATAGCCAAGTGATTGTAAACCAACGCCTAAAACTTCTCTCGCCCCATCGTAAATCATAATATTATTACGGAATTTCGGATTCCACAAATCATTCCACTGTTGAACTTCACTTTCATCAACATAATTCGTATTGTAGATAATACCTAATGTTCCCCAAAAATACGGAATCGAAAAACGGTTATTCGGATCAAACTCTAAATCCAAGAACCGCGGATTAATGTTCTCTAAGTTAGGTAACAATGAATGATCAATCTCTTGTAACAAGTCTGCTTCAATCATTTGTTCAATCATATACTCACTAGGAACTGCTACATCATAACGTGTTCCGCCTTGTTCAATCTTCGTCATCATCGCTTCATTCGAATCAAAGGTTTCATAGATAACCGAATAACCTGTCTCTTCCTCAAACTGAGTCAATAATTCTGGGTCAATGTAATCTCCCCAGTTATAAAAGACAATCGTATTGCCATCTGTCAGTCCTAAACTACTTTCTAACTGATGTCTAAAACCAAATAACACAGCAACAATCAGTAAAATCGCTAATAACATGGTCATTAATTGTTTCATCGCAGACCACCTACTTTTTTATTGGCTTGTTTACGAATACGTCTTTGATCGCTCGTTTGGATTTGATAATAACCAAAGACTAAAGCTAACGCGAGTACAAACATTAATGTACTTAAAGCATTAATTTCTAAACTAATACCTGTTCGCGCTCTTGAATACACTTCGATCGAAACAGTACTAAAGCCGTTCCCAGTAACGAAGAATGTTACCGCGAAATCATCGAGTGAATAGGTAAAAGCCATAAAGAAACCAGATACAATACCACGAACAATACTTGGTATAACGACACGTGATAATATTTGCCAATGCGTCGCCCCTAAATCTTGGGCCGCAGTAATCATGTTCGGATTCATCTCATATAAACGAGGTAAAATCATTAACACAACAATTGGAATACTAAAAGCTACGTGAGCCAAAAGGACACTCCAAAAACCTAAACGAAGTGGCAATATACTAGAGAATAATATTAAGAAACTTGCCCCCATCATAACATCTGGTGTGACCATCAAGACATTATTCGTATTCAATAAAAATTGCCGCTGACTATTCAAGCGCGCATAATAAATGGCAATCGCCCCAAAAGTTCCAATCGCTGTCGCAATCGTCGCTGACAGTAAGGCAATGATAAACGTATTCATGATAAATGATAATAACCGCTGATCAGCAAATAATGTCTGATAATGTTCTAAAGTAAAGCCTGTAAAATCAGACATATTCCCAGCACTATTGAATGAATAGGCTATTAAATATCCAATTGGCAAATACAATATAATAAATACTGCGATAATGTATAAGTTTGACCACTTAAATTTTCCTTTAGTCATTACTTGCACCTCCTTGATCGTTACGGCTACGAGTAAGGAACATAACTAATACCATTGAAACCATTAAGACAACACCAATCGTGGCACCCATTCCCCAGTTTTGGGTCACTAAGAAATGCTGTTCCACTGCTGTTCCTAAGGTAATGACTCGGTTCCCACCGATTAAACGCGTTAACATGAATAAAGATAGAGAAGGGATAAATACTGCTTGAACACCACTTCTCACTCCACGCATCGATAATGGCATCACTACTCGTCTCACTGTCACCCATTCACTTGATCCTAAGTCCGTACTTGCTTCAATCAGTGAATGTGGTATCTCATCAATCGAATTAAAGATTGGCAACAACATAAACGGTAATTCAATATAGGCCGCCACTAATAAAAAGGCAATATTCGTAAATAATAACTGTTGTGATTCAAAACCTAAATTCGTTAAAAATGAATTAATTGGTCCTGTTTGACTTAAAATCCCAATAAAGGCATAGATTTTAAGTAATAAGTTTATCCACGTAGGTAAGATAATCAACAATAGCCACAAATCTTTACGCTTTGTCTTTGTTAAAAAATACGCCATTGGATACGCAATAACAAGTGTGACCAATGTGACTAAAAAAGCATATAAAAATGAGCTAGCAGTCATAACCAAATAATTTCGATTCGTAAAATAATGAATATAATTATCAAAAGTAAACTGACCGGCGATATTAAAGAATGACCGATACAATAATAAAAGAATCGGTGCAATGACAAACAATATAACCCATAAGTAATACGGTATCGCTAATAAATGATGTTTTTTCGTATTCATTGCCCACCTCTAGTCTTCATACTGTTCTAAACGGGCATCAAAATCTTCTTCAGATTCGTTGAAACGCATCACATGAATATCGCTTGGACCGAATCGCAATCCGATTCGAGAACCAGTTTCAACTTTTTTAGTTGTATGAATCATCCATTCATTATGATCTTCGTCGTAAGCAATGACTTCGTTAAAGACACCACGGAATAATTGAGTATCTACTTTAGCAATCAATTGACCTGCTTCAGGTGACGTAATTTCAACGTCTTCGGGGCGAATAACAACCTCTACCGCTTCACCACTTGGTATCCCACCATCTTCACAGTCAAACGTATGACCGACAAATTCAACCCGATAATCTTCGATCATCTTCGCAGCTACAATATTACTCTCACCAATAAAGTCTGCGACATAACGGTTAATCGGCTCATCATAAATATCGACGGGTGTTCCTGATTGAACAATTTCACCGTTATTTAAGACATAAATCCAATCCGACATAGCTAAAGCTTCTTCTTGATCATGAGTAACAAAGACAAACGTTATTCCTAAACGTCTTTGTAATTCGCGCAATTCATATTGCATGTCTGTTCGAAGTTTTAGATCTAGCGCAGACAAGGGCTCATCTAATAAAAGAACATCTGGTTCATTGATCAGTGCTCTCGCAATCGCTACACGTTGCTTTTGTCCACCTGACAACGCATCAATGTAACGCTCTTCAAACCCTTCTAAGCGCACTAAACGTAACATTTCTGAAACTTTCTCCTTAATCGTCGCTTTATCGACTCCTGTGACAGACAAGCCAAAAGCGATGTTATCAAAGATATTCATATGCGGGAAAAGTGCATAATCTTGAAAAACAGTGTTAACCTTCCGCTGATTTGCTGCAACTCTCGTAACTTCAGTACCATCGATTAAGACTTGGCCTGATGATGCTTTTGTAAACCCAGCAATAATACGTAGAATCGTTGTTTTACCACACCCTGACGGGCCTAATAAAGTATAAAATTTACCTTTCTCTAATTCCATATCAATGGATTTTAACACTTGTGTATCGTCGAAGGATTTTGTTACCCCATGCAACTCCACACTATAACCTTGTTTTACCATATGCACATTCTCCTCTGCATAAATTTTTGTCATTATTGACTCCTTTGAAACCGATTTGAAAGAAAATTTGTCTTTCGAGATGAAATTATAGCACACGGTGTTTAAGTAAGACACAATTATTTTTCCCAATATTCTACTTTTTTTAATTTGCTATAAAGCTTGATATATTAGCGTTTATAATCCTTTACAAAAAACTCAACAACTCTAGGTAAATGTTTACTAGAATTGTTGAGTTTCTCAGATGTTTTATATAATATGGACCATTTTTGGTCTGTTTACACGTTCTTAACTGCCATACTAATTCCCATGCCGCCCCCGATACATAAAGATGCCAGTCCATATTCGGACTCAGTGCGTTTCATTTCATGTATCAAGGTGGCACTTATTCGAGCTCCTGAAGCTCCAATCGGATGTCCAATGGCAATCGCACCACCATTGGGGTTTACTTTAGCCGCGAGTGCTTCATAAGTTAAGCTCGTATCTTTAGTCAATTCCTTCATAACACCGATCGATTGTGATGCAAAAGCTTCATTCAATTCAATAACATCAAACTGTTCTAAGCTTAAACCCGTCTTCTTCATGACACTATTGATTGCTTTAACTGGTCCAATTCCCATAATTTTTGGATCAACCCCACTTTGGCCAAAGCCTAACACTTCAACTAATGGTTCTAAGTTGTGTTCTTTAACGAATGCATCTGAGACAACAAAAGCAAAAGCTGCCCCGTCATTGATTCCTGATGCGTTCCCTGCAGTGACTGACCCTTCTTTATCGAAAGCCGGACGCAATTTATTTAACTTTTCTAAATTTGTTGAATGATTGATGTATTCATCTTCTTCAAATACGACCGCTTGACGACGTTGTTGAACTGTTATTGGTACAATTTCATCTTTGAATTTCCCCTCTTTTTGAGCGAGTCTTGCTTTCTCTTGCGTATTCATGGCAAATTCATCTTGTTCTTCACGAGTGATTTCAAATTTACTTGCAATATTCTCAGCTGTTATTCCCATATGAATTCCTGAAAAGGCATCTGTTAACCCATCTGTTAACATTGTGTCTTCTAAAGAAAAGGCACCCATTTTATTTCCTTTTCGAATGTTGCCTGTCGTTGCGAATTTAGCTTGGCTCATCGACTCCACTCCACCGGCAATAATACAGTCCGCATCACCTAGTTTCACATGGTTATATGCTTCATTAATGGCTTTTAGACCACTCCCACACAACATATTCACCCCATAAGCTGGTACATTGATTGAAATGCCTGCGTTAACAGAAACTTGTCGGGCAATATTTTGGCCATGACCTGCACTTAAGACATTCCCGATGATTACTTCATCCACCTTGTCTTTGACGATCGTGTCTTCTTCTAACATCTTTTCTAATAATTTTGACCCAATCTCAGCGGGTGATAAATCAGATAAACTCCCTAGAAAACTTCCTACTGCGGTTCTTTTAATTGATAATATATAAACTTTTCTCTCTTGCATAACTATTAACCCCCATCTATCTTTTTATATTATTTACAAAAAACCAACCTAAGCAATTCTTTTACAGAATGTGTTAGGTTGGTTTTAATATATCTCATTCAATTATTCTGCTTCCCGTCCAATAATTCGAACTTCGGTTTCAAGTCTAACTGAATTTAAATTCCAGATTGTCTCTTGGATGTATTCAATCATCTCAACATAATCTGTTGCTGTGGCTCCACCTACGTTAATGATGAATCCAGCATGCTTACGAGATATCTCAGCACCACCAATTCGATGTCCTTGTAAACCAGCATCTTGAATTAACTTTCCTGTATAGTAACCTACGGGGCGTTTAAATACACTTCCACATGATGGGTACTCTAAAGGTTGCTTCGATTCACGTAATTCAGTTAAATGATCCATTTTTTCTTTGATAGCCTCTTGATCTCCAGGTTGAAGTTCAAAGGATACGCCTAAGATAATGTTATCATTCTCTTGAAAAATACTATGACGATAGGCAAATTCTGCATCTTCATTCGTATAAGTTAAAAATTGTCCTTCGCGATTGATTGCCTCAATCTTTACATTAATATCCGTTATCTCACCTTCGTAAGCACCCGCGTTCATAAATACCGCGCCACCAACACTACCTGGAATTCCACAAGCGAATTCTAAGCCAGTTAATGAATGGCGATAGGCCTCACGACTTACTTCAATAATACCTGCGCCACTCTCTGCATAAATATAATGACCATCGACTGAGATTGCATTCATATCTGTTAAAATCATGACAATACCGCGTATGCCGCCGTCTTTAACGATTAAATTACTGAGGTTACCTAGAATTGTTAACGGGGCATCAAATTCCTTTGCCCAATCAATAATTTGTTTCACTTCATCTTTTGATTTCGGAAATGCAATAACATCCGCTTCGCCGCCAGTTTTAGTATAACTGTAATCTGACAGTGCGTGGTTAAATTTTATATTTAAATTAGGGTGAGCTTCTTTTAATAGCTTATAGTCCATAACTCGACCTTTCTTTCATAATCAATACTTATCTATTCTAATTAATTATGTTTAAAAAGTAAAGTAAATCTATGATGAGAAACTCTTTGAATATTAATCAATCAACCGTTCCATGACATAAGTATCATAATAGTGAAAATCATTTCTTAAACGTTTCGATAGTGTTCCAACTATTTCAAATCCATATTTCTCATATAATTTAATTGCTCGGATATTTTTTGTTACAACTTCCAAGGTTAGCACTTTAATATCTGCGTAGCTTGCAAATTGAATCATTTCTTCAGTGAGAATTGAGCCTATGCCGTAGCCCCAATATTCTTTAATAATACTGACACCCACTTCAGCCACATGGCTTTGACGATTATTATCGATGACAGCAACTGTTGCCATACCAACTATCTGATCATCTGATTCTGCTACTAACATAATGTTATTATCTGATTCATTGTATCTCGTAATTAATTCTACTTGCTGATCCACGGTCATATTCGCCCCTTCAGGACCAACTGACAAATACGGGGTATCTTTCCCTACATGTCTTAATAAGCCTAGTATTGCCTTTGCATCGATTGGCTCTGCTACTCTAATGATTGTTTCGATTGGCTCGTCCTCTGCTTCATGTACGTATTTGTTGTAATTACTCACACAATCACTATCCTTTCCAGTTCTGAGTCCATTCTTTCCTTAATTGGTCGTAGTCATCACTTTGACCTACTGTTCGTACTTGAATTTTACGTTCATCATTGTCAACTGCCTCTAATTCAATTTCCAAATAAGTTTCTGGCATATAATCAATGACAAATTCTGCCCACTCTATTAATGTAATCGTATCATCGTCTATAAAATTTTCCAAGTCAATCGATTCAGCTCCACCCTCTTCGAGGCGATAGGCATCAATATGATTAAAAAGCTTCCCTTGTTCATCTAGTGGATAGTGCTTCACTATAGTATATGTTGGACTTTTCACCGCTCTTTTAATTCCTAAAGCTTTCGCAAATCCTTGAGAAAATGTAGTTTTACCACTTCCTAGATTTCCCTTTAAGCTAATGACTTTACCAGGTTCTATCAATTGCGCTAATTCTGCTGCGATTTGTTTCGTTTCCTCAGCAGAATGTGTAATTTTGTATGACATTATATATAATCTCCTTGTACTTCTAAAAAAATTCACGCTTTATTCTTAATAAGCCAATTATAAACAAAGTGTGTTGAAACTGCGAATCATTTGACTTTATGCCGTTTTACTGATAATTTATACCTATAACATATTAACGTAAGGAGGCAGTTTTATGAAAAAATTTATCAAATTAATTACTCTACCGACTTTAGCATTGCTACTAGTAGCTTGTCAAAGTTCGACTGAAGAACAGCCAGCAGAGAGTGCTCCAGCTGAGTCAACTGAACAAGTATCAACAGAATCTACAGAGTCAACTGAAAGTACTTCTGGAGACGCAGAAAGCGAAGCAACCGAGGAATCAGGCGCAGAACAAGGTTCTGAAGAATCAGACGCAGCAGCATCTGACAATGGTGAAGGTACAACTGAAGAAGGCGAATCTGCAACTGAAGATACAGAAGAAGCTAGCGAAACAGCAGCAACATTCGCATTCTATGTATCAGGTGAAGAAGCGCCAATCGCTGAATTCTCAGTTGAAGATGCTGAAGGTCTTAGCGTTTTAGAAGCTCTAGAATCAAACGAAGAATTAACATTTAACTTCAACGAAACTGAAGGTGTTGTTGATTCAATTGAAGGCTACGAAAATGACTATACTGTAGGTAATACATGGACTTACGTATACAATGGTGAATACGCACAACTAGGTGTTGTTTCTCAAACATTAGAAGCAGGAGATGAAATTGATTGGTACTACGGTACTATCGATGAAATCCCAATTAACGTAGTTCCTGAATAAGCAATACTTTACAATTTAAAAGAGCGTCTGACTTAAATCAGACGCTCTTTTTGTATACTACTCATTTATATTTACGCGTTTAATCCACTCGTGATTATTTCTCGTCAATAATCGATCCGCGCTACTTGGTCCAAAGGACGTCGCTTGATAATTTGGAAACGCAGGATCTGACATATCATCCCATGCCACTTTAATCGCATCAGTAATGCGCCACTGTTCTTGCACTTCTTCCCAAGAACTAAACAACGTATTATCCCCTTCTAATGCATCATGTAATAAATTTTCATAAGGCGTTGGAACGTACTCTTTCCCGAATGTATTTTGGTCTGGACCAATAAATGTCGTGATTGGTTCCATATTCGATTCAATATCTTTCTGGTTTAAAACCATTGCCAAACCTTTACCAGGTTCAATATAAAAAGTGAGCCTACTTGGTGTATCGTTTGAATCACCATTTCTCTCTTTCAATATAATATCAACCGAAGAAAATTGTTCAACTAACGCTTTTCCTGTACGAACGTAAATAGGAACACCCTCCCAACGCTCATTATCGACAGATAATTGAATCGCAATGTATGTTTCCGTACTACTATCTTCCGCTACATCTGGTTCATCGCGGTAATGGTTATACTCCCCTTCAGCATCTGCTGAGTATTGACCTCTAACAACAAACTCTTTCACTTCCTCTTTCGAATATGTTGGTATTTGACTTAAGGCTGCGTGCTTCTCACTATGTATCGCATCTTTTTCTAACTTCTCAGGCAAATCCATAATAATGAATGAAAGTATTTGCAGTATATGGTTTTGGAACATATCTAACAATGCACCATTCTCATCATAGAATGCACCACGGTCCCCTACTTTTAGACGTTCAGGTAAGTTAATTTGAATGTTCTCGATAAATTTATTATTCCAAATACCTTCAATAAAGGGATTGTAGAATCGAGTTGCCAATATATTTTGGACAAAATCCATCCCAGGAAAATGATCAATTAAAAAAATCTCTTCATCATTAAATGATTTTTTTAATATTTGATAATATTCTTTAGCTGATTCTAAACTATAGCCAAATGGCTTCTCAACAACGACACGATGCTCTCCAGTTAAACCAGTAATACCTGACTCTTTTAAATTTACTGTCGTCTCATCGTAAATACTTGGAGCGATAGAATAGTAATATAAAAATCGATCGGATGTATTATGCGTCGTTGAAACTTCTTTTATTTTCGTCATGAGTTTTTCAAAATCTTGTACTTTTGTATTGTCAGCTGGTTGGTAATAAATGTGTTCTAAAAATGATTCTTCGAACTCAGTAAAATTACTCCCTGCTTCAACAGCTTTTCTTACATGTTCCTTAAATTCATTCTCAGTGAATTGAGTGCGGGCCGCTCCGATAATCGCAAATTCCTCCGTTAACTGGCCACGTTGATATAGTTGGTGAAAAGCTGGGTACAATTGTCGCTCAGCTAAGTCACCCGTTGCCCCAAACAAGACAATTAGCCCACCTACTTCAACTTTAGACATAGTATCTCCTCCATTTATATATTCTGTTTAATGCGTGCCTCTATTAAATTCTATAACAAAATATTCATCTTTCACAATAATACAACTTAGAGTACATATACTTAAGCCATTGACAGCATTAGGAATAACATGAACGTCACGGAATTATGCAAAATTTAAGTTCAGCACCATAATCACATAAATATAGAAAACTCTGTTTAATACACAGCTATCGTTGCTTATTGAAGGGAGAATGGTGAGGTACCGTAGTACCAGGACGATTGGGCATACATGAAGCCGTAGGAGCGGTAGCGACGTAAGGATTTAGTAGCACAACGAGACGGAAGCTCAATCAGCTAGCAACGCTAGATGATTAGCTGAAGCCGGTCCACTACGGTCACCGAGCCGTTCTCCCTGAAATAAGCTCTACAGTTCCCTCTCCACAACAAAAAGAGCTAGAAACACTACCGTTCGGTAGTATTTCTAGCTCTCGCTTATTTATGAGTGAAAAGACTCAATTACATGATTGCTTGGTTAGCAGTAATAATTGAAACTTTATAAACATCTTCTTCGACACATCCACGAGATAAATCAGAAACAGGTTTGTTTAAACCTTGTAAGATTGGACCAACTGCTTGGTAGTTACCTAAACGTTGAGCAATCTTGTAACCAATGTTACCTGATTGGATTTCTGGGAATACGAATACGTTCGCTTTACCAGCAACTTCTGATTCAGGTGCTTTTTTATCAGCAACTGATTCAATATAAGCTGCGTCAAATTGTAATTCTCCATCGATAGCTAAGTCAGGAGCCAATTCTTTCGCAATACGAGTAGCTTCAGCGACTTTGTCAACTTCTGGTGAAGCTGCAGAACCTTTAGTTGAGAAACTTAATAAACCAACTTTAGGATCGATATCGAAAATTTTAGCTGTTTGAGCACTTTCTACAGCAATTTCAGCTAATGATTGTGCATCTGGGTTAATGTTAATCGCACAGTCAGCAAAGATTAAACGTTCACCATCATTGTTAGGTGGAACCATAACAAACGCACCACTTGTTAATTTAACACCTGGGCGAGTTTTGATGATTTGTAGTGCTGGACGAACAGTATCACCTGTTGAGTATTGAGCTCCACACACTAATCCATCTGCTAAGTCCATGTAAACTAACATTGTTCCGAAGTAAGCATTGTCACGTAACATTTCACGTGCTTGCTCTTCAGTGTTTTTACCTTTACGACGTTCTACGAAAGATGCGATCATTGCATCGAATTCGTCATAGTTGTTAGGATCGATGATTGTTAAATCACCAGTGTTCCAGTTACGTTCTGTAGCAATTGCTTCAACTTCAGCAGGATTTCCTAATAAAATTGGTTCTACTAATTTATCTGAATGTAGACGAACAGCTGCTCCTAAAACACGTGGATCAGTAGCTTCAGGGTAAACAATTTTAACCTTTTTTCCTTCAATCTTCTGTGATAACGATTTAAACATATCCATTCTAGATATTCCTCCCATAATTTAACTTTATAATAAACGCTTACTACTTAATATTACACGTTTTTTACAATTTTTGAAACTGTTTTACTCAATCTTCTGTATTAAAGTTGTTCTTTTCTCTATTAGCCTCACTTATAGCTTTCTTTTTCCTCTTTGGTAAGACATCTTTAATTTTTCTAAACAATGGACGCAAGACATATCGTATGATTAATATTATGATAATAATCACGATGATGTAAGGGATTAAGAATATAATTGTTAAAATCCCCCATTGGAAAGCTTCAATTGAATTTTCCCAAGTATCGTTAAAGGCTGCGACAATTTGATTCCAGAAAGTCAATTGACTTTCACTTCCATCAGATAACTCAACAACTTCTTGTAAATTCAAGTGTATCGTTGCATTTTCAACTTCTGCGGAGACAGAAGATTGTTCTGCTAATAAACTATCCCGACTCGCAATTGCTTCTTCTAAAGCGCCTTGGATTTCAATTAAATCCGTAACGGACTCTGCTTGATCATTAAGTTCATTCAGTCGGTCAATTCTAGAATCAATCGCTTCGATACGAATTTCAATATCTTGAACTTGTTGGGTTACATCTTGAGAACCGCGTGATAGTTGAATAAGTTGAGCTTGGTCATTGTTTTCAAACTGTGTAAGCGTCTCTTCATAATTGTCTCGAGGAACTCTGATCGTCAAACTTAATGATGTGAGCGACTGAGAACTTTCTGCATAACTGTATTCATTCATTGATTCATCTTGATATTGAATATAAGCATTATTGGCCTCAATAATTTCTTCAATACTTTGCTTCGCTTCATCATAACGAATCGTTTGATAAATCACATTGGCCGTGTAGATAATATCTCGATCTTCATTTGTTTGTTGGCGACTGACATTTTCGTCAGTTTCTTGGGCCATTTCGGTTGTGTAGTTGGCGTCAGGATACGTAGTAGTTGACTGTTCTTGAGATTCACATGCATATAGGAAAAATACAGTTAGAAACAATATTCCCCATTTCCATTTCTTCACGCTATCACACCTCTCTTATACTTCATTATAAAGGGTTTTCATGCCTAAAACCACTAATTACATGTTGACTGGCTTTTTGAACATAAAAAACTCAATGAAGAATCACTTTTGTGATCCCTCATTGAGTTTATAAGTTTAATCTGTTGCTTTTGCTGACGCTTGAGCGTTTTTCGCTTCTTCACGGCGACGTTTCTTCTCTTGACGGTATTGCATACGTTGTTTGCGACGGTCATTAATTGCCCATTGCTTGTAGTCATTATCTTCCATAGCCTGAACTTCTCCAAGTAGGTAACCATTCCCAACTTGTGAGAAGAAGTCATGGTTACTTGTTCCTGTTGAGATACCATTCATAACAATCGGATTCACATCTTCAGCTGTATCAGGGAATAAAGGTTCGAAGCCCATATTTTGTAAAGCTTTATTCGCATTGTAGCGAACAAATGTGTTTACGTCTTCTGTCCAACCTAATTCATCATATAAATGAGACGTGTATTTTTCTTCATTTGAATATAATTCAAATAGTAAGTTAAAGACCCAGTTTTTTAATTCTTCTTGTTCTGCTTCGCCTAACTCATTGTAGCCTAATTGGAATTTATAACCAATATAAGTTCCGTGAACAGATTCATCACGTAGGATAAGTTTAATGATTTCAGCTACGTTAGGTATTTTGTTGTTTCCTAAATACCATAATGGTGCGTAGAAACCTGAATAGAATAAGAATGATTCAAGTAGGACACTTGCCGCTTTCTTTTGTAGCGGTGTACCATTTTGGTACGCATCATTAATTTTATCCGATTTGAATTGGATTAATTCGTTCGTATTCGTCCAATCAAAGATTGAGTCAATTTCTGAGTTTGTATTCAATGTAATAAAAATCGTTGAATACGATTTAGCATGTACTGCTTCCATAAAATGGATATTACTTAAAACAGATTTTTCATGTGGTGTTCTTGCATCATCTAATAAGACAACAGCCCCTTCTTCAGATTGCAGTGTATCTAAAAGTGTTAACCCACCAAAGACTTTCCCTAACATATCTTGTTCTGCTTTTGAAAGACGACGCCAATCATCTAAATCATTCGATACTGGAATACGTGTATCTAACCAAAATTGCTCAGTCAGCTTTTCCCAAGTTAATTTATCAACGGTATCTTCGATATCATTCCAATTTATCGCTATGTAATTTGGTTCTACCATGCATTTATTCTCCTTTATAAAACTTATTAAATTGAACAGCTCTCGCAATAATTACTTCCAATTTCATCGCCATCATCCGTAAATGTACGAACATAGTAAATTGATTTAATGCCTTGGTTCCAAGCATAGTTACGTAGGATATTTAAATCTCTCGTGTTCATCTTTCTTTCACCAGGACGTTTCCAAGGATAAAGCCCTTCAGGTAATTCTGAACGCATGAACAACGTTAAAGACATTCCTTGATCGATATGTCTTTGAGCCGCTGCATACACATCGATGACTTTACGCATATCAATATCGTAAGCTGACTCATAGTAGTCAATCGTATCATTTGATAATTGTGGCGCTGGGTAATATGTTTTACCCGTTTTCTTCTCTTGACGCTCTTCAATTAGACGTGTAATTGGGTGTAAGCTCGCACTTGTCTCGTTTACATATGAGATACTTCCAGTTGGTGCAATCGCATGACGGTAAGCATGATATAGTCCATCTTTTTGAACCATATCTCTTAACGCTTCCCAATCTTCTGCAGTTGGAAGTGGCACATTTTTCATGATTTCTTTTACTTTTTCATCTTCAATAACAAATGGTTCTTCAATATAACGATCAAAGTATGAACCATTAGCATAATCAGAATTTTCAAAATTATAGAAAGTTTCACCACGTTCGCGTGCAATTTGATTACTTGATACTAATGACCAGTAGTTTAACGCATAGAAATATGCTTCTGTTAATTCTAAAGACTCATCAGATCCGTAATAGATTTGATTAATTGCGAATAACGTATGAAGTCCCATGCCACCTAAACCGATGGTATGATTTAATTCATTCCCTCTACGCACACTTGGTACAGCATCGATACTGGTATGATCTGTAACGAATGTTAAACCACGGACAGCTGTATCCACTGATTTAGCAAAGTCAGGTGAATCGACCATATTCACAATATTTGTAGAACCTAAGTTACAACTAATATCAATTCCTTCATCTTCAAAGGTTTGGTCATCATTAATAATTGATGGTTGTTGAATTTGTAAAATTTCTGAACATAAGTTAGACATTACAATGCGCCCATCAATTGGGTTCGCATCATTGGCTGTATCAATATTAATAATATATGGATAGCCTGATTCTTGTTGTAATTTACTTATTTCGTTCTCTAATTCACGTGCTTTGACTTTGTATTTACGGATTTCTTTATTTTGAACCATGTTCTCATACTCTTCCGTAATATCCACATAAGCAAAAGGCTCGCCATAAACACGTTCAACATCATAAGGACTGAATAAGAACATATCAGCATCTTCTGCAACTAATTCATAAAATTTATCCGGAACCGTTACTCCAAGCGATAAAGTTTTCACACGGATTTTCTCATCCGCATTTTCTTTCTTAGTTGATAAGAAGCGGACAATGTCTGGATGGAAGATTGATAAATAAACCGCTCCAGCACCATTTCTTTGTCCTAATTGATTGGCGTAGCTGAATGAATCTTCAAATAATTTCATAACTGGTACAACACCTGAAGCCGCGTTTTCGATTTTCTTAATCGGTGCGCCTTCTTCACGTAAGTTTGATAAGTTTAGACCTACGCCTCCACCACGCTTACTTAATTGTAAGGCAGAGTTGATGCTACGTCCGATTGAGTTCATATCATCACTAATCTCAATTAAGAAACAAGATACCATCTCACCACGACGTTTACGTCCAGCATTTAAAAATGTTGGTGTTGCAGGTTGGAAGCGTTGAGCGATTAATTCATCACGTAAATTTGTTGCAAGAACTTCGTCCCCGTCCGCTAAGAATAAGGCATTAAACACAATACGATCTTCGAAACGTTCTAAGTATCTTTCCCCATCATTCGTCTTTAAAGCGTACTGGTTATAAAACTTATGTGCGCCCATAAATGATTTGAAACGGAATTTCTTCTCATAAGTTGTTTGCATTAATTTCTTAATGAATTCACGGTCATACTTATTTAAGAAACCTACTTCTAAGTAGTCATGTTCAATTAAATAATCTAATTTTTCATCTAATGTATAGAAAAACACAGTATTAGGGTTCACATGCTCTAAGAAGAATGCACGCACCGCCTCTTTATCTTTCTCTAATGGGATTTTATTGTCTACTGGAATATTTAATTCGTTATTTAATTTGAAATATGTAATTTCATTGGGTGCTTTAGACATAGTTGGTGTTTTCAATTTCAGTCACAATCTCCTTCACTTTTTTTACATCATTATCCGAGCCTTGAAACTCAAATCGATACAATAATGGAACATCATAATCGAGTGCAATATCTTCTGCTGTAAAGCAGTAAAGCTCATTAAAATTTCGGTTTCCTGCGCCGATGACGCCCTGACAATATGATAAATTATCGCCAGTCTCTAGGAAATCATTCAAAATATCAGTCATTTCAATTGCATATGTTGGTGCGATCATAATAAAGTTTTCGTCTATTTCAGAAAATGCATTCACTTCAGACAACTCCAAAGAGTCCATTTCTAACTTTTCAACAAAACGTCGTGTATTGCCTATGACAGACATATATATAATTTTCATCACTACACCGTCCTCTTTAATACTATATATTAGCATGGTTACCTTCAAAATTAAACCTTGAATAAAACTAAATATTGTGCTTCAAGATTCGACCCAATACTATATATTGTGTCTATGCGTTTTATAATCCATAGTTCTAGTATATTTAAATAAATTTAAAAAGCTTGTAATTTGCTCTTGCTTTATTCAGGTTACACGTGTAAACTAAAGTTAGGTTACAAATGCAACCCCGTGTTAGGAGGGAAATTATGACTGAACAATTAAGTATTCAAGATTTAAACATTTCCGATTCAGAATGGGAAGTGATGCGCGTGTTATGGGCAGATGCTCCTTTAACAAGTCGAGAAATCATTGACCGGGTGTTAGACATTCTCGATTGGAAAGAAGGAACGGTAAAATCACTCATAAACCGTTTAGTAAACAAAGAAAATATTCAAAAAATAAAAACCGATACGGTTTTAAAATACAAACCAGGTATTTCAGAACTCGAGGCCAATCGTTTAAAAGCCGATAAAGTCTTCGACTCGATATGTACGAAAGAACGCGGCAGCCTCATTAGTCACCTTGTTGACACAAATCAATTATCGCAAGATGAAATTCAGGAGCTAATATCAAAACTCCAAACAAAAGCACTCACAGCACCAGAAGAAGTAGCTTGTGAATGTGCTGTTGGACAATGCCACTGTCATTTACATTAATAAATAATAAATTAAATAAAAGGAGACATTAATATGAAAAAAGAACAATTTGAAGTCGCAGGTATGGGATGTATGAATTGCAGTAAAACAATCCAAAACACTTTATCAAATCTTGATGGTGTATCTGAAGCCACGGTCGATTTTGCCAATAAAACAGCAGATGTTACATATGATGATACTGTTGTTTCAAAAGTTGGCATGCAAACAGCTGTAACTGACGCTGGTTACCAATTACTTTAATTAAGAATAGGAGGTTTATTTATTGAAAACTTATGCCATTGAAGGCATGCACTGTGCTGCATGCGCGACTTCTGTTGAAAAAGCTGTGAATAAATTGGATGGTATCAATGAAGCCTCAGTGAATCAATTAACAGAAAAAGTAAGTGTCGACTTTGATGAGTCAAAACTATCACTCGATGATATTTCTAAAGCGGTATCCGACGCAGGCTATACGTTGGTTACTCAAACTGAACCTGCTCGTTCAGATGATACTTTTCAAAACTTTTCTGTGACTGGAATGACTTGTGCGAGCTGTGCACAAACTGTTGAAAAAGCAGTGGCGAAACTCCCACAAGTTCACTCTGCTTCCGTTAACTTAGCTACTGAAAAATTATCTGTAACTTGGGAAGAGACTGCAGACGCTCAATTAATCCAAGAAACCGTGGCTGATGCAGGTTATCAAGCTGAGCTAGCATTAACTGCCAAAGAGCAGTACGAAGTAGATCAAGCACGTAAAGAAACTAAGTTAAACTCGATGAAACAAACATTAATTAAGATGGCTATCTTTACCATCCCCCTTTTCATACTCACTATGGGTCCAATGGTTGGAATGCCTTTACCGCAAGTGATTGATCCAAGTATTCATCCGGGGGCCAATGCGGTATTACAATTAATATTAACGACTCCCGTCTTATATTTTGGTTTCGATATATTTAAACGGGGGTTCAAAACATTATTTAATGGACATCCAAATATGGATTCTTTAGTTGCTGTTGGTACGGGTGCGGCATACTTACAAGGAATCGTGATGACTGCTTTAATCCTTTTTGGACAAGTGAATACGCATGATCATTTAGAATTATACTTTGAATCGGCCGCAGTCATCTTAACTTTAATGACCTTAGGTAAATATATGGAAGAACTGGCTAAAGGACGAACATCCTCAGCGATTAAAAGCTTAATGGAATTAGCTCCCGATACAGCTCGTGTCGTACGTGAGAACGGAGAAGTTGAGACGATTCCTGTTGAAATGTTGAATATTGGAGATATTATCCAAGTTCGACCTGGTGAAAGCTTACCTGTCGATGGTGAAATGGTTGAAGGTCATTCGAGCATTGATGAGTCCATGTTAACAGGTGAAAGTCTACCTGTTGAAAAAACAGTTGGTGACTTAGTCACTGGCGCAAGTATCAATAAGATGGGAGCTTTTAAATATAAAGCTACTCGTATTGGACAAGATACGATGATTTCTCAAATCGTTCGTATGGTTCAAGATGCTCAAGGTTCTAAAGCACCAATTGCGAAATTAGCCGATGTTATCTCAGGATACTTTGTACCTATCGTTATTATTATTGCGATTCTATCTGGTTTATTCTGGTTCTTTGTGATGGGTGAACCACTGAATTTCGCTTTAAATATCTTTATTAGTGTTTTAATTATTGCTTGTCCTTGCGCCCTAGGTTTAGCGACTCCCACAGCAATCATGGTTGGGACTGGAAATGGCGCGAGCCAAGGTATCTTAATTAAAAACGGACAAACGCTTGAGAACATACATAACGCAACGACTGTTCTATTAGATAAGACCGGAACGATTACAGAAGGTGAACCAACTGTTACAGATTTCATCATTAACGAAGGCTTTGATAAAGATGACATCTTACAACTGGTTGCTTCAGCAGAATCGGTTTCTGAACATCCACTAGGATCAGCCATTGTGAAGTATAGTGAAGAGAAAGAAATTAACTTACTGCCAACCGATCACTTTGAAAGCATAACTGCACGCGGAATTAAAGCAGACATAGCAGGCAGAGAAATTGCGATTGGGAATAAAAAATTAATGGACTCTCTAAGTGAAGTACCTAGTTCATTAGAGGCACAAGTCAAACAATTAGCCAATGAAGCTAAAACACCGATGTATATTGCTTTAGATAATGAAGTGATTGGAATTGTTGCTGTTATGGACCCTATTAAGGAAACATCGAGCCAAGCAATTAAAGAGATGAAAAACTTAGGTCTTGAAGTTATTATGGCCTCTGGTGACAACCAATACACAGCCAATATTGTTGGGGAAGAACTTGGTATTGACCGCATTCTAAGTGAAGTCATGCCAGAAGATAAATCTGCTATTGTGCAAGAGTTACAAAATGCAGGTAAGAAAGTGATTATGGTTGGGGATGGTATTAATGATGCGCCTGCTTTAGCTCAAGCAGATATCGGGATGGCAGTTGGTTCTGGTACCGATGTAGCTATGGATTCGGCTGATACCGTCTTAATGCATGATGATTTACGTGATGTCCCAAAAGCTATCAGCTTAAGTCATGCAACCATTCGTAACATTAAGCAAAACTTATTCTGGGCCTTTGGATACAATACGATTGGGATTCCAATCGCGATGGGCTTACTTTACCTCTTCTTCGATGGACCTTTATTAAGTCCAATGTTCGCTGCGGCTGCGATGAGTTTAAGTTCAATTTCTGTACTACTCAATGCCTTACGTTTGAGAAATAAATAATTATTTACATATAAAAGGCTACTGACCGGATTACTCGTCAGTAGCCTTTTATGCACTTGTTTAATATTTTGCGTCTGCAAAGGTTCTCATCATTTTTGGTAATTCTCGAATCACTTGCGTTGGTAATGTGACATAATGAGTTTCTGCTAATTGATCCGCAATGTAGCTATGAATGAACACAGCTGAAAGAATTGCTTGTTTGACATTCGGTATTTGTCCAATGAAACCAGCTAGAATCCCAGTCAACGTATCTCCCATCCCGCCGGTCGCTTGTGAGGGGTTACCTGTTGTGTTTTCAAAGACATCCGAGTCAATATACACTTGTGTAGGTGATCCTTTTAACACAACTGTGCTTTGTAAATCCTTCTGAGCTTGTTGATTACTATCTACTGTTAATTTATTTTTATCTAGACCTGTAAGCCTCTGCCACTCACCGAGATGAGGTGTGAAGATACAATGGGCATTGGTTTCTCGCTTGACTTTCCCTTCACCAAGCAGCGTAATCGCATCAGCATCGATAATTAGATATTGCTCGTTAGTCGCTGATTTGAGAATCGTTTCAAGGATTGTTTGGCTCACTTCGCTTAGCCCTAAACCCGGCCCAATCACAATCACATCTTTGTCTTTTACTGCTTGAATCAAGCTTTCAGTTTCGTACATATTAACAAACATAATTTCTGGCGCATGCGTATGTAAGCTAGTCCGGTTCACTGGATCCGTCGCGACAGTCACTAATCCTGCGCCAGAATACAAAGCAGCCAGACCACTCATGATAATGGCTCCACCCTTTTCATGATTACCTCCAACACATAATATGCGCCCCATTTTATTTTTATACGTATCTTTATCTCTGATAGGTATTGTGTCTACGACTATTTCTTTAGTAATTTTCTTCATGTTTACCCCCCTTTGCCTTCTCATTATACAAAAAAGAGAGTGTTAACACTCCCTTTTCAAATTTATTATTATATGATGAATTGTAAAATTAAGTGCGACAAATAAAGAAACCCATAACAGGTTCGTGTAAAATGTTAGTAACGACAAAAACATAAACACGGAGGTCTGTTATGAGCTACACATATCTTACCATAGAGGAACGTTCAAAAATAGAAATACTCTATCAAGAAGGCTTTAAAATTAATCGCATTGCCCAATTAATCGGGCGCCATCGGTCAACGATTTATCGAGAACTTAAACGATGCCCTTCAGATCAATACCAAGCTCTGGATACCCATGAAGGTGCCAATCAACGTGCACGTCTTAAGGGTAGAAATCCTAAGTACACGTTCGGGCTACTTAAAGACATTCAAGATAAATTAGAATGTACATGGTCACCTGAACAAATTGTTGGACGAGATTATCAGGGAAAACTTTCCTTTAAATCCATCTATAACTGGATTTACCAAGATATCTTAAAGGTGCCCCTAACTGTCTTAAGACACAAAGGAAAAAGTCGAGAGCCTCAAGAAACGCGAGGAAAGTTTAATATCGGCACTCCCATCTCAAAACGCCCCAAATCTGTGAAGAATCGAAAAGAGTTCGGGCATTGGGAACTCGACACAGTTGTTTCTTCTCGAGGCAAGAGTAAAGGCTGTTTTGCGAGCTTTGCAGAACGAAAAAGCCGTATATATATCAATGTCATTAAGTTAAGGGGAAATGAATTCCTATCGTTATATAAAGACGCCTCTTCTTCACATGAAATAGTGTGAAGAAGAGGCGTCTTTGGCTTTTTTTATTCTAAACAAGTTATTTTTCTATTGGAAGGCATGTCAAATAAGTCTTCTGCTTTTCAAAAAAAAATTATCTATAATGAAAACCAACAAAGCCTCTTCGGAATTTTAATCGTTCAAACTTCCTACCTTCTCGAATTGGAAGGATATAAGATGAGATTAATCGCATAATATCTATCGACATGTCATTTAAATATCGGCGATATAGCCTAAAAGCCATCTTAACATTTACCTGATAATCCCAATGTCGTTTCTTTTTAGGAAATTTTACTTGTCCAACTAACCTCATGGTGAAATTGTAAGTAATTAATCTTGCATATATTTCTTGATAGATTTGGCTGCTTTCTTTTGTATGTAAGTATTCTAAATCAACTGAATGCTTTAAATCACGAAAAGAAGTCTCAATTCCCCACCGTAAATGGTATAATTCTTTTAAGTCATTGGGTGTAAAGTTGTCATCAAGATTTGTTATCAAGCACTCGTAGGTGCTTTCACTTAGCTCGAGTCTAACCACTCGGAAACGTATTTCGTAATAATCCTTACTGCCTCGTTTTAAAAAATCAAACTTAGACGTGGTTGATAGGAACCGAAAAGATGGATCGTCTTTAATCGCTTTGGTTCGGGAGTAGGTCAACTTTAAAGAAACAATTGTATCGAATTCATCCGTATCTGGCACATCGGATTTGCGCAAAAATCCTTTGCGATTGACATCTTTACATCGAATGACGTATTTGTGTTGAAGGCGCTGAAGATGTTCAAACAGATTAAAGGAAGGATAGCCTCGATCACCTATAAAGATAACGGGCTGTGTCGGTTTTATCTTTTGGGCCATTTGGCAGAGACTTGAACGTTCATCTGTTTGACGTTTGTTCTGAAAATCCACATCAAGAAACTGTTTATTTAAGAGGTCATATAAAAAATTGACATGAATCACGTTGTAGCCATTGGCATTCCCACGTTTAAAGTGATTATCATGGGCTTTTACGTTCTGTGGTAAGGGCAAATCAGACCCATCATGGGCAAGCAATTGATAGCCTTTAAACCGTTTGGCTTTATCAAAAGATTGATTAAATAGGTCAAACACTGCTTTGAAAGCACTGGGTTTTAATTTTGCACGTGCTTGAACAAAAGCTGAAGCGGTGGGAGTTTCGACATGGTAGTTCCATTGTTCAAGTAATTCGCTGTTAAGGCTTTGAGCGCCGAATTTAATAATCGATTCAATAACAACCAACATGGGCAGTTTGCGTTTCCGAGTAAAATCAGCGGAAGGATAATAGACATGTTCTTCCCGATTTTGACAAACGGATTGAATCGCTGACTGTAGATATTGATACGTTATTTTTTGATAGTTATTCACATTAATTCCTCCTAAAAAAGCTCTAATCAAGTGAGATTTTTTAGGTGTTTTTTGGGTTGTCAAGTATTTACGCTTAATTTTCAGGTCTTTTTTGAATAAGATTTGATAAAAAATGGCAGAAAAAAAGCCTATCGATTAATTCGACAGACTTTTTCTTAACTTAATGACATTGAGTGAATTCTACTATAATTTAGTCACTACACAAAAATATAGTTAGGAGAATTCACATGGCTGATAATAATGATATCGCAAAACTGGTTGGAATTAAAGACGAAAATATTAAATTTAATGACGGGGTTCAAATCATCGAAGAAAATGGTCACACAACAATGTTGATTTCAGGCACGTTATCGTATCCGTTAGAGGCTTGCCCTAAGTGTGGCGTGCGTAAAATTGACGTAGAAACAATTTTTGATCGCTTAAAAGGTGTATTTGGCATGCGCAGAGCCCATGTTAGAGGGAAACAAGCGCTTCATAATAACATTGGTATCATGTTGATGAGTATGAATTTAACAAAATTAGCCCTCGAGGCAAGAAGAAGAGTGGCTACTTTTTACGATTATTCAGCCACACATAAAAATCGCAATGAAAGCATCAGAATATCGATGGTTTCATTGCGATTTTTCTATTTAAGGCTAGTTTTTTTCCCAGCCCCTTTTAATATTAACTATAATAGTGATTTTTTCTGTAGCGATAAAACGTCGTTCGGTTAATTCCTGTTTTCCGTTCTATTTCTTTATCTGACAAGCCTTGTTCATTTATTGAAATTTTATGGCTATGTTTTTGGCATATCCTTCGTTGCCTAGTAATTTTTTGTTTAATGTTATACTCATGTTGTTCGACTCCTATGTTTCCCCCGTATTAACTATGCATATTTTATATTGTCAATTATCAAAAGGAGTTTAATATGTGTATTTTTACTAGCTAAATTTCCTCCTCGTATATTTAGTAATTTTCAGAAGTAGAATTAGCGTCTAAAAATATTTTATCTAGTTTTTTTACCTCGTTTAAAGGGACAGTAATAATAACTTCGTCAATGTTTGTTTGCTCCAATGAATCACTATGAGGGGAACTTGTATACATTAATTCAAATTGTATAGCATTTTTACCAAGTATATTTAAAAGTAGTAATAAAATTCTTTTGAAATTTTTGTTAATTGTTATAACCATATTATTTTGCGTTTTTCTTATTTTAATTGATGATTCGTCAATACTCATACCTTGCAAAAAATCTTTTAATATCATTTCTATTTTATTTTTTTCCATTAGATTACCACCTTTACTTTAATTAAAATCTCAATTACAATAAACGTGCATTAAATAAATAAAGAAGGAGAGTGTATCATGAAGTTAAGTAAAAAAATTATTGTTATTTTCACTTTGTTTTTGTCTATATCACCTTTATTTTCTACGCCTGAAGTAAATGCTCAACAAAATAATGTAGTACCGTATGGAACCATTACAGGTCCTGGTGGAACTACTACTCTTGAGATTATGAGTAGTAATACCGTTTACTGGTACGCTAAGCCTAGTTTCTCTGGGCCTTATACCTTCCAAGGTACGGTAACAGTTACATATAAAAATAATAGAACTAATACATTTTGGATTAGTGAAGCTGCTAATAGTAAGTCGGTGTCAGGAATAATAGAATTACCAGCTGCAGCTAAAAAAGCAGTTCTAAGTGGCGTTGCCATTGGTACAAATGGTCTAGCAATTGCAGTGCCAAATGCTGATGCATACAATTATTAATTGGACTTAAATATATCCTTTAAATTTTATTTTAAAAAGTAACATCTAAAAGAGTATTACATGTAAATTCACAAACATCCCTTTAACAAGAGAATTTATTCTTTTTTAAAAGGGATGTTTTATATACTTCTAATTGAACTTTTTCCAATAATTATTATTTATCATCAAGTTTGCATTTATTTGGGATTCATAATAATTTTATTCGTATTTTATTCCGTCACAATCCGTTCTAAGATATAGCTAACAAACGCATTAAAACTCATTTCATGACCTCAGAGAGAGCTACAACGTTTTCATGTGGTGCGACAACTAACGAAATGACATTTTGTAACATGAAAACACTCCCTTTCGGGTCAGTAGTTAAATGAAAGCATACCACTTATTGATCATATTCTAAATCTCAAATTTCAGCTACTTCTACCTATCATCTATTTTAGTTAAATTATACTTTTCGCGATATCTTCTAAACGTAGTACGATTGATACCCGTCTTACGTTCAACTACTTTCTCTGTCATACCTCTATCATATAATTCAAAGGCATGTAGCAACCTTTCATCGTTAGGTTCAAACTTTCTTTTCTTCCTTTAAAACGTCCCTGACGTTTCGCTATTTCAATACCTTGCGCCTATCGTTCTTTAATTCGTTATCTTTCAGCTTCGGCTTGATACTTATATAGTTCAATAATTAGGTTATTGATTAAGCGTCGCAAGTTTTCATCAGCGATGCCATTCATCGATGGCAGATTTAATACCTCTAATGTTGCCCCTTTCTCTTGAATCAGGCTCATGATAGTCGTTAGGTCATTATTATTTCTTCCAAGTCGGTCTAATTCCGTAACAACAACAATATCGCCCTCTCTCAAATAATTTAACATGGCCTGTAGCTGCGTTCGTTCGACCGATCCCCCACTTACTTTGTCTGAAAAGACCTTGGAAACGCCTTCTAGTGCTTCAAGTTGCCGGGATAAGTTCTGATCCTTACTACTTACCCTTGCATAACTTATTCTTGCCAAAAAAACATCCTTTCATTATAAAGTATTCACAATGTCTTACCTAAAGTTTATTCTTGCTTAAAATTATATGTGTTTCACACGATCAATATAAAATAACTCTATTGAACACATGATAATACTATTATAGCAACCATACAAAAAAGTTCAATAGAGTGTACTCTATTGAACTTTAAATTAATCAATTATATCCAAATAAGTATGATATTCCGTGATTGTATCATACTTATTGTATGGCAGCATAAAGAAAAAGCTCACTAAAGAGTCCTCTAGTGAACTTCTTCTAAACTTCATTTATAGATTAAGTATAGATATCTAACAATAGGGATGATCATACACACCAAAAGAACTCCTATTAAGTGATGAATTGTAAAATTAAGTGCGACAAATAAAGAAACCCATAACAGGTTCGTGTAAAATGTTAGTAACGACAAAAACATAAACACGGAGGTCTGTTATGAGCTACACATATCTTACCATAGAGGAACGTTCAAAAATAGAAATACTCTATCAAGAAGGCTTTAAAATTAATCGCATTGCCCAATTAATCGGGCGCCATCGGTCAACGATTTATCGAGAACTTAAACGATGCCCTTCAGATCAATACCAAGCTCTGGATACCCATGAAGGTGCCAATCAACGTGCACGTCTTAAGGGTAGAAATCCTAAGTACACGTTCGGGCTACTTAAAGACATTCAAGATAAATTAGAATGTACATGGTCACCTGAACAAATTGTTGGACGAGATTATCAGGGAAAACTTTCCTTTAAATCCATCTATAACTGGATTTACCAAGATATCTTAAAGGTGCCCCTAACTGTCTTAAGACACAAAGGAAAAAGTCGAGAGCCTCAAGAAACGCGAGGAAAGTTTAATATCGGCACTCCCATCTCAAAACGCCCCAAATCTGTGAAGAATCGAAAAGAGTTCGGGCATTGGGAACTCG